>JACCTK010000361.1 GCA_013812465.1 Actinomycetota bacterium | reverse complement strand
CCACGGCTGCGTCCTCGGCCGAGGCCAGCGCGCCGTAACCGACGACGCCGAGAAACGAGAAGGCGGCCACGACAATCATTGCGACACCGAGGGCGAACGCGCTCACACGCGAGAGCGGGTTGCTTGCGACAGGCCGAGCCGCGGCGAGAACAGCGAGGCCGCACAGGAGCGCGGCGGCAGATACGCTGAGCATCTCCCAGTCCCAGTCGATCGCGGCGTGTACAAGAAACGCGGCGTACACACCCGCTGCGGCCGGTACGAGGCTTCTCCGGCGGGCCGCGAAGACCGCGAAAAGCGGAAGCGCGAGCACCCCGACGAGAAGCGCGGTGCCCACTATGCCCAGCTCCGCGAGTGATTCGAGGTAGAGGCTGTGCGCGTCGCGCACTTTCTGGCCGTCGGGCCGATCGCGCAACCAGGCGATCTCGTACGTTCCAGCCCCCGACCCGGCAAAGGGCCGCTTCTCGAACTCGTCCCACGCGAGCGACCAGAGATCGGCACGGCCGTTGCTCGAGAGGCTGAACAGACGCTTGTTGAGATCCGGTGATGGGCTGGTCGTGAGGAATCCGTCGCGGACACGATCGCGAACCTCACCTGGGCCGCCGAGGAAGACGACTGCGACGACGAGCGCGAGCGCCACCGCAGCGGCGCCCGCTCGCGTAATTGCCGACTGCATTCGTGCGGACACGTGCACGCGCGCTTCGAGCAGCCGGACTCCGAGCACGAGTCCCGCTTGTGCGACGGCGAGACCGACGAGCAGCAGTGCGAGGCTACGGCCGTCGGCTACTGCATTCTCCAGTGAGGCAGTGGATCGCGTCAGCGCATCCGACCGGTACGCGCTGGCGAGCGCGAGCGCCGGGCAGAGGGCGAGCACGCTCAGCACGACGAGAAGCTGCAGGCGCCTGGGATCGAGCAGAATCGCCACGACGAGACCAACGCCGAGACCCAGCCAGGCACCGCGGCCGAAGGTGAAGTAGAGGGTCGGCGCGAGAACGAGCAGCGACAACGCAGCGGGCGTGGCCAACCGCAGACGAGCGCGGGCCGCGAGCCCGACCGCGAGGGTGATTCCAAATGCGGCGAAGAGGCCCAGCGCATTCCAGTAGCCGAGCGGCGCGAACAGGCGGTACCCCGCGATGGGATCGAACTGGCCGAGCCGATCGGGTAGCAGTCGAGTCGCAAGACTGTAGGTCGACACGACCACCGTCGCAGCCCAAACTCCCACCAACAGCGCGCGATACGAACGCGGTCGGAGGACGACGACCGCAGCGGCGATGAGAGCGAGGTACGCCATCGTCCGCTGAACCTCGAGCAGGGTCCGTGGCTGTGACTCCGACCACGTCGCGGAGAGAGCTATCCACGCGAGCAGCAGCACGGTGCCCGCAAGCAGAGCCTGCTCCGCGCGGCTGAGAGCCGCGGCGGGGACGAGCAGCAGTGCAAGAATGCAGACCCACGCGCAGAGCAGCGCCGTCCAGCTCCACGCCGTCGGCCAGTAGCCGCCACTCGACGACGCCAGGAGGGCGACGGCGAGGAATCCGAATCCGCCCACCCCGACACCGGGCCAAGAAAGGCGACCCCGAACGCTCGCGGCAAGCACGGCGCCAATGCGTGGTATCACCTCTCCCCGTTGCTCCATCCCATCTCCGGACCACCTCCCCCGCGCTCACGATAGTCGCGTGGCGAGGATTGCGATAGTGACCGGGTTACAAGGCAGCGACCGCCACGAGCTCTCGCGGTCCAGCGTCCAGCCAAGCGCAAGGAAAGCCTCGTGGATCTCGGCTGAGGATGAACTGGACGCTTACTGGAGCCACGATCGATACGTGCGTCGTCTGAGAGTCTTGGATGCCGGCTACTACGAGGACGACGGGCAACGATTCTACTTTCCAACACCTACGGGGATCGCTCTCCAGGAGAGTGACCGGACCGCTGCGGACGGCTGTATGGAGAAGTACGAGGGAGGGTCGGGGGTGTTTCCCTAACGGGAAGCGGCGTCAAAGCGGTCGCCGGGGACAAGCTGTGTTTGGAACATCACGGTAAAGCTCCCCCGGGGACGGAGGTATCGAT
>JACCTK010000359.1 GCA_013812465.1 Actinomycetota bacterium | reverse complement strand
GCGCCGCCCAGCCTCGTCGTATCGGCGTCGGCCGGGTGAACGGGCGCCGTTTCGGCTTCTGCGCGGGTATCGGGCTCGACGCCGAGATCGTCCGCGCCGTCGACGATCTCGGGCGCCGCTCGGACGGCCGCCGCCCGGGCGATCTCGCCTTTGCGTGGTCGGGGCTCCGCACGGCCGCACGGCATCGCTACCCGCTAGATCCCGTACTCGACGTGGCCGGGCACGGGCGCGCCGTCTTCGCGCTCATAGCCAATGGGCCGACCTACAGCTACGCGGGGCCGGTTCCGCTCCGCTTCGCGCCGCAGGCGAGCTTCTACGGCGGCCTGGATCTCGTCGCCCCGAGACACGTTCGCGTCCGCGACATCCCGCGCATCGTTCGCTACGCCTTCGGCTGGGGCGACCGGACGAACGCCCAGGATCTCGTCTACGCGCACGACGCCGACCGCCTCGAGGTCGTCTGCGACAGGCCGTTGCCGATGCAGGTGGACGGGGAGGACATCGGCGATGTCGAACGGGCTGTCTTCGAGGCCGAGCGTGACGCTGTGACTGTCCTCGTCTGAAATACACTGAGACCGAGATGAGCCAGGTGCTGCCGGCGGAGGGAGGCTTGCGCCGCGTCATCGGCGACGGTGAGACGCGTCCCGACGGTGAGGTCGAGGGGCTCGGCCATGACGACCTGCTCGCGCTCTATCGCAACCTCGTCCTGCTCCGGACGTACGACGAGCGCTCGGTCGTATTCCACCGACAAGGGCGGATCGGGACGTACGCCATCTTCTGGAACCACGAGGCGATGCAGGTTGGATCCGCGTTCGCCCTCGAGGCGCGCGACTGGATCTTCCCGAGCTACCGGGAGTCGGCGATCGGGCTCCTCCGAGGCATGCCCGCCTCTACGGTGCTGTCGTGGTGGCGCGGGCATCCGGCGGGATGGTGGAATCCGGCGGAGTTCAACGTGGCGTCGATCTGCGTCCCAATCGCAACCCACGTGCCGCATGCAGTAGGGCTGGCGTGGGGCTCTAGGCTTAAGGGTGAGGATCGTGTGGCGCTCGCGTACTTCGGAGACGGCGCAACGTCGGAAGGCGCGTTCCACGAGGGCGCGACGTTTGCGGGAGTGCTGAAAGCGCCCGCGATTCTCTTCTGCAACAACAACCAGTGGGCGATCTCGACCCCGCTCGCGGCTCAGACCGCGGCGGCCACGCTCGCGGACAAGGCCATCGGGTACGGGATACCGGGGATTCGCGTGGACGGCGGTGACGTCCTGGCGGTGTTCGAGGCGACTCGTGAGGCGGTGACGCGCGCCCGGGCGGGCGAAGGCCCGACCTTCATCGAAGCAGTCACCTACCGAGCCGCGCCCCACGCGACCGCCGACGATCCGTCGATCTACGTCGATCTGGAACGTGTCGAAGAGGAGAAGGAGAACGAGTGCGTCGGCCGCTATGGGCGCTATCTCGTCCGAGCCGGGGTGCTCACGGTGGCACGCGCGGAGGAGATCAAGCAGGAAGCCCTCGAGCTCATGCGAACGGGGATCGCGGAGGCGGAGGCCGAGCCGCCGGCCGACCCGGGACTCGTCTTCGAGCACGCGTACGCGAATCCGCCGCCGGGCCTAGCGGACGACCTCGCCGAATTGAGGAGGACTCTCGGTGAGTGAGGGCGAGGCAAGCCCCGACGCTACGGGGGCCGTGGCTCAGCGGTTTCTGGTGGAGGCCGTCAACGACGCGCTCCACCTCGAGCTCGAGCGGGACCCTTCGGTGCTCGTCCTGGGCCAGGACGTCGGCCGCCTCGGCGGGGTCTTCCGGGCGACGGCTGGGCTTCAGGAGCGGTTCGGCGTCGATCGCTGCGTAGATACGCCGCTCGCGGAAGCGGGAATCCTCGGAACCGCGGTCGGGCTCTGCATGGCCGGCTGGCGGCCGGTGTGCGAGATGCAGTACGACGCCTTCAGCTACCCCGCCCTCGACCAGCTGATCAATCATGTGGGGCGCTATCGCTGGCGGACGCGCGGGCAAATGTCCTTTCCGCTGGTCATCCGCATGCCCTACGGAGGCGGCGTGCGCGCGCCCGAGCTCCACGACGACTCGCCGGAGACGTACTACGTGCACACGCCGGGCGTGAAGGTCGCCATTCCGTCTACGCCCGCAGACGCCAAGGGTCTGATCGCGGCGGCGATTCGCGATCCCGATCCGGTTGTGATCTTCGAGCCGAAGCTCATCTACCGAACGGCGCGGGGGGACGTGCCCGAGGGCGAGCACGTCGTTGCGCTCGGCGAGGCGCGCGTCGCTCGCGAGGGCTCCGATGTCACGCTGGTCGCCTACGGAGCGATGGTGCCGCTCGCCGAGCGAGCCGCGGACGCGCTCGAGGACGAGGCGTCGTGTGAGGTGCTCGATCTCCGGACCCTGAAGCCGCTCGACGAGGATGCGCTGCTCACCTCCGTCGGCAAGACGGGACGGGCGGTGCTGATTCAGGAGGCGCCGCGCGTGTGTGGGTTCGCCGCTGAAGTCGCAGCGGTGCTCGCCGAGAAGGCGATCTTCGACCTCCGCGGGCCGGTGCTGCGGGTCACGGGTTACGACGTCCCGTATCCCTACTGGCAGATCGAGGACGCCTACATGCCGTCGGTCGACCGCGTCCAAGACGCCGTCCGGCGGGTGCTCGGGGCGTAGATCCGTGGCGGAGCGGCTCCGCCTGTGGCTCGAGCGAGGCGAGCACGGCTACCACCTCGTCGATGCGGCGACCGGGAACCCCGTGCGCTGGGAGGATCCTCAAATTCGCGTCGTTCCGGTAGCCGGCGTCTCCTATAGGCCGCAGGCTCTCGAGCATCCTTCGTTCGACCCCGGACGCAAGCTGGCCCTCCTACCCGAGCCCGACAACCCGCACGATCGGAACGCGGTCGCGATCTTCAACGAGGAGCGGACGCTGCAGCTCGGCTACGTGCCCGCGGCCGTCGCCCCCGAGCTGGCAGGCGACGAGCAGGCCGTCTCGCTCTGGCGCGTCGACGGTGGGTTGCGCGTGCTGATCGCTCCCGGCAATGCCTGGATCGGAACCCCTCGCTTCGCGCGCCAGGATCATCAAGCGACCTCCGGGACGGAGCACTAGGCTCGTCCCTTGTGAGGGTCGTGGCGGATTCATGAGCGACCCTCCTACCGGATCGTCTCCGAGCGGCTTGTCATTCGCTGCTGGGAGCCACTGGACGCGCCGCTTCTCAAGGAAGCGATCGACTCGAGCCTCGAGCACTTGCAGCCGTGGATGCCGTGGGCGCGCGCGGAACCGCAGGAGCTCTCCGAGAAGGTAGACCTGTTGCGGCGGTTCCGCGGGCAGTTCGACCTGGGCACAGACTTCGTGATGGGAATTTTCGATATCGACGAGCGCGATGTCCTCGGCGGCACGGGATTACACAAGCGTCGCGGCGCCGACGCGCTCGAGATCGGCTACTGGATCAGGTCGAGTCACGTCGGCCGAGGCCTGGCGACCGAGTCGAGCGCCGCCTTGACGCGGGTCGCCTTTGAGCTCTGCGACGTCGACCGGGTCGAGATTCGCGTCGATCCGGCGAACGAGGCGAGCCTGACGATTCCTCGGAAGCTCGGCTTCGTCGAGGAGGGGATCCTGCGGCGGCGGCTTCCGCCCGACGAGGACGGTGTGCCGCGCGACGTCATCGTCTTCAGCCTCTTCCGGGATGGGTTTGCGGGCTCGCCGTCCTCGTCGGCACGCGTGCAGGCGTTCGACGCAAGTGGCGAGCGCGTGCTGTGAGGGATGCCTGGCTCGTCTATCTCGCTCTCGGAGCCTTGCTCATGCTCGTCTGCGGCTTGCTGGCGGGCGCCTGGGCCCGCGGGCGCCTCGGCGCGGCCGCGGGCGTCGTGTTCATCGCAGCGGCCTGTGTCTGGGTGCTCGACTTCGCTGCGATCTCCTCCGACTACCGGGACGCGGACGGCTTCTTCGACTGCGGCGAAGACTGCACCGGCATGCACTTCGCGACAGCGGTCGGATTTCTCGCGCCCCCGCTTCTGATCGCGATGTCGGCGTTGGCCGCGTTGGTCGTGCTCTTGCAGCGCCGGCGCGCTCGTCTCTCTGAATAGACGAGAATCGCGCGGACGATGGCGCATTCGTTCAAGCTGCCGGATCTCGGGGAGGGCCTGGCGGAGGGCGAGGTTGCTCGCTGGCTCGTGCAAGAGGGCCAGACCCTGGCCGAGGACGACCCGCTCGTGGAGATCCAGACCGACAAGGCGACGGTCGAGATTCCGTCACCCTATTCCGGAACGGTGTTGAGGATCCTCGTGCCCGAGGGGGAGATCGCCCCGGTCGGAGCGGTGCTGGTCGTGATCGGGGAACCCGGCGAGGCGGTCGAGGAGCCGTCCCCGAAGACGCCAAGTGACACAGTGTCACAAGGGGTTCGGGGCACTACGACCTCTCCCGCGGCCCGCGTTCAGGCGACTCCGCTGGTGCGGAAGATCGCCGCGGAGCTCGGCGTCGACCTTGCGGCGGTGTCGCCGACGGGCGGCGATGAACGAATCACGGAGGACGACGTCCGCTCCGCGGCTGGCGGAGTTGACAAGACCGAAGGGCGTCGGGAGCCTTTGCGCGGCGTCCGCCGCGTCATCGCCGAGCACATGACGCGCGCGCATCGGGAGGTGCCGGCGGTCACCTGGGTCGAGGAGTGCGACTTCGAGCGCGTCGAGCTGGAGCTGCTGCTCGCGACCGTCGTGCAGGCGGCGGCTGTGTCGCTGACCGAGTTTCCCGAGGTAAACGCGCGCCTCGAAGGGGACGCGATCGTCTACCTCGACCGCTACGACATCGGCGTCGCGGTGCAGACGGAGCAGGGCCTCGTCGTTCCCGTCGTGCGAGGCGCCGACTCGAGCACGGTCGAGAAGATCGACGCGGAGGTCCGGCGCCTCGCCGAAGGAGCCCGTACAGGAGCTCTCACTCCGGACGAGCTGCGCGGCTCGACCTTCACGGTCACGAGCGCGGGAAAGCTGGCCGGCCTCTTCCAGACTCCGATCGTCAACCACCCGGAGGTCGCGATCCTCAGCATCGGGCGAATCGGGGAGACACCGGTCGTCCGCGATGGCGAGGTCGTGGTGCGCCGTGTGGGGACGATCGCGGTCTCGTTCGACCACCGCGTGGTCGACGGAGCTCGCGCGGCGGAGTTCGGGCTTTCGGTGATCGCGCGGCTCGAGGGGTCAGACCCGCGGGTCTGACCCCAGACCGCATTCGTTACGGCCGTGAGAGCTGGCCGCGCACTGCGCCAGCCGGGAACGCCGCGTTGTGCACGTTCACGTAGAAACCGGCCGGATCTCTCAGGATGTCGCGCACGAGATCCCGCGGGGCGCTGGCGCACCCGCTCGAGGATCCGCTCGTCGGCGGCATGAGCCCTACGACGACCGGTCCGGCCACTGTCGGCCCTCCGATGTGAATGTGGGCCGCGGTAGCTGGTGCAATGTTGGAGACCGTCAGCTCGTAACAGATCTCCCCCTGTCCCGGATTGAGCCTCAGCGAGGCGGTGCCGGCTCCGTCCGGATCGCCGGGGCCCGGGACCTCGGCAGCACCCGTGAGTATCGTCGACTGCGGCGCGCCACCTGCTCCACCCACGGCCGCGACCGTGAGCGCCGCGATGACTGCGGCCATCGCAACGACGACATAGAGACGTTTGCGCATACCTCATCCTCCCCTCATTGGGATGTACTTGAGTACCTTCGTCATGCCGCAGGATTCGGTTTTTCAGCCGCCACTACACTGGACGGCCATGGGCCTCTGGTACACGCTCGGGCTCTCGCTCGGCCTCGGGCTCGGATTCGGCGTCATCTTGTCCGGGCTCCTGGGTGTGAATGCGGTGGGAGCGGGAGTGGCGGCGATCGTCGGCGCCGCCGTCGGGGCGGCGTTCGGGTTCGTCGTGATCGGGGACCTCGCGGAGACGATCGCGGGCGGAGTCGCAGGACTCATCGGCGCGCTCTCCGCGGCTGCGGTCGTGCGGGGCGCGATGCGGAGGGGAGCGACCCGCATGGGGATCGCCGCCTACGTGTCGATGGTGGGGCTCTTCGTGTGCCTGCTCGCGCTGATACCGCTCGTGGGCTACATCGTGACCGTGGCGCTGCCACTTCTTGCCGCGCGCATGCGCGGGAGGCAGGCGGCGCGGTACGCCGGCCTGCGAACCCTGGCCAAATGAGCTCGGCGGAGCGTGCAACGCCACCCAGCAGCGATGCGG
>JACCTK010000301.1 GCA_013812465.1 Actinomycetota bacterium | reverse complement strand
CCCTGAAGCCGGAGCGCGACGGGCTCTTCTGCGAGCGCATCTTCGGTCCGACGAAGGACTGGGAATGCTACTGCGGCAAGTACAAGCGCGTCCGCTACAAGGGCATCATCTGCGAGCGCTGCGGCGTCGAGGTGACGCGGCAGAAGGTGCGCCGCGAGCGCATGGGTCATATCGACCTGGCGGCGCCGGTCTCGCACATCTGGTTCTTCAAGGGCGTCCCCAGCCGTATCGGCTATCTCCTGGACATCGCTCCCCGCGAGCTCGAGAAGGTGCTCTATTTCGCCGCGTCGATCGTCACGCAGGTCGACCGCGAGAAGCGCCAGTCGGACCTCGCCGACCTCGAGGACAAGGTTGCCGGGGAGACCGAGCGCATCTATCTGGATCGCGACGAGGCGCTGTCCGCGCTCGACGGCCGGCTGGGCCGACGGCGCGACTACTTCGCGGCGGGGAAGGACAAGAACTTCGACGAGGACGACGACTTCTGGGCCCGTGGGCTCAATAACTGGGCGGAAGAGGCGGCGTTGCCGCCCCTCGACGAGCTGAGATCACTCGGTGGTGGCGTGTTCACCGAGCTCGCCAAGAAGATCACGAACGAGGACCCGCGGCGCGTCCGCGAGCTCGTCCGGCAGACCTCGACGCGAGACGACCGCCGGCTGGCGCCGCGCGAGGTCGAGTCGGTCGCGGCGGCGGCGACGCAGATCGATGCGGCGCTCGAGCCTTTGCGCGCCGATCTCGAGAAGGCCTCGGGATCGAAGAAGGGCGCCATCACGAAGCATCTGAAGCGGGTACAGGAGGGTCTGCTCTCCGGCGCGGAGCTCACGGGGGAGGACGTGGAGCTGACATCGTCGGTCGACCGCAAGAACCTGGATCGCGCACGCGAGACCGGCAACGGGCTGCTCGCGGCGGTGCTCTCCGCCGTCGATCCCGATGCCGACCAGGCGGCTGTCCGCGAGCTCGCGTACGACCTCTGCCTGGTGGAGGGAACGCGCAAGGACGATCTCGACGCGGTCGCCCAGTGGGCGCTGAAAGTCCGCGAGATGGTGGCCGACATGGAGGTGCGCCGGGAAGACACGCGCGAAGCGTCGGTCGACGCCGTTCGCCGCCTCGAGCAGACATGGCTTCTCTTCAAGGAGCTCGAGCCGAAGATGATCGTCGGCGACGAGCAGATCTTCCGAGAGCTCAAGGACCGCTTCGGGTCACCGTACGGCTTCGGGGTCTACTTCCAGGGCGGCATGGGCGCGGAGGCGATCCGCGACCTGCTGCGCGCCCTCTCGCTCGACGAGGAGTCGCTTTCTCTGCGTGACACGATCAAGACGGCCAAGGGCCAGAAGCAGCAGCGCGCGATCAAGCGGCTCAAGGTCGTCGAGGCGTTCATCAAGTCGGGCAACAAGCCCGAGTGGATGATCCTCGAGGCCGTTCCGGTGATCCCGCCGGAGCTCCGGCCGATGGTTCAGCTCGACGGTGGCCGCTTTGCCACGAGCGACCTGAACGACCTCTACCGCAGGGTCATCAACCGGAACAACCGGCTCAAGCGGCTGCTCGACCTTGGCGCGCCGGAGATCATCGTCAACAACGAGAAGCGGATGCTGCAGGAGGCCGTCGACGCCCTCTTCGACAACGGACGTCGAGGCCGTGCCGTGACCGGGCCGGGCAACCGCCCGCTGAAGTCGCTCTCGGACATGCTCAAGGGCAAGCAGGGCCGCTTCCGTCAGAATCTGCTCGGTAAGCGCGTCGACTACTCGGGTCGCTCGGTCATCGTCGCCGGGCCGAACTTGAAGCTGCATCAGTGCGGCCTGCCGAAGCTGATGGCCCTCGAGCTCTTCAAGCCGTTCATCATGAGCCGCCTCGTCGAGCGCAAGGCCGTCCAGAACATCAAGGCGGCGAAGAAGATGGTCGAGTCGATGATCCCCGAGGTGTGGGACGTCCTCGAGGAGGTCATCGCCGAGCATCCGGTGCTCTTGAACCGAGCGCCGACGCTGCATCGACTGGGCATACAGGCGTTCGAGCCGGTGCTCGTCGAGGGCAAGGCGATCCAGGTTCATCCCCTGGTCTGCCACGCCTTCAACGCCGACTTCGACGGCGATCAGATGGCAGTGCACCTGCCGCTGTCGGCGGAGGCGCAGGCCGAGGCGCGTGTGCTCATGCTCTCGGCGAACAACATCCTCTCGCCGGCAAGCGGACGGCCGCTGGCTACCCCCACTCAGGACATGGTGCTGGGCGCGTACTTCCTCACCTACTGCGAGTACGACCTCGACGCGACGACCGCAGCCGACCTGACCAAGAAGCTGAAGAAGAACGGGCTTCCCCGGTTCCGCACGGAGGAGGACGTCGAGTTCGCGGTGGAGGCGGAGCAGATGCGCTACCAGGATCCGATCGAGTACGAATGGGGCGACGAGCGCCTGCTCACGACTCCGGGTCGCGTCATCTTCAACGCCGAGGTCGAACGGGCCCTCGGCGAGGCGACCGGTGGCGCTGCGGAGGATCATCCGTTCCTCAACGAGACGCTCACCAAGCGCGTGCTCGACCAGTTCATCGGCGATCTCGTCGAGCGCTACGGCCCGAACACGATCGCGGCCGCGCTCGACGTGATCAAGTCGCTGACCTTCAGGTTCGCAACCCGTGCGGGGATCACGATCTCGAAGAACGACATCGTCATCCCGGACGACAAGGAGCGCATCCTCGGCGAGTACGAGAACGAGGTCTCCAAGGTCGGACGCGAGTACGACCGTGGCCTCATGACCGAGGAAGAGCGCGACGAGCGCATCGTGGCGATCTGGACCGAGGCGACGGAGGTCGTGGCCCACGCGATGATGGCGAACCTCTCGCCGACGAACCCGATCTACATGATGGCCAACTCGGGAGCGCGCGGATCCTTCAACCAGATCCGTCAGCTCGCCGGCATGCGCGGCCTCATGGCCGATCCGAAGGGTGAGATCATCTCCCGGCCGATCAAGGCCAACTTCATGGAAGGCCTCACCGTCCTCGAGTACTTCATCTCGACGCACGGAGCGCGCAAGGGACTCGCCGACACGGCGCTCCGCACCGCCGACTCGGGGTATCTCACGCGGCGGCTCGTGGACGTCTCCCAGGACGTCATCATCCGCGACCAGCCCGGCAGGAACCCGAGCGACTGCGGCACGAAGGAGTACGTCGACCTCGCGCTCATCCTCGACGAGTCTCCCAACAAGAGCGTCGCCGGCCGCGTGGCCGCACTCGACATCATGAAGCCGATCAAGGACGGCAAGCCGGGCAAGGTCTTGGTCATCTCCAAGGGCGAGGAGATCTCGATGAGCGGTCTCCGCAAGCTCGTGGAGGAGTTCGGCGAGCATGCGGCTACGGCAACGATTCCGGTGCGGTCGGTCCTCAAATGCCGCAGCGAGTACGGGATCTGCCGCTACTGCTACGGCACGTTCCTGGCCACCGGCGGGCCGGCGGAGATCGGCGACGCGGTGGGGATCATCGCCGCGCAGTCGATCGGGGAGCCGGGCACGCAGCTGACCATGCGCACGTTCCACACGGGCGGTGTGGCCGGAGCGGACATCACCCACGGCCTCCCGCGCGTCGTCGAGATCTTCGAGGCGCGAAACCCGAAAGGCGCGGGGACGCTCACCGATGTCGCCGGCAAGGTCGACATCGACGACTCCGAGCGAACGATCAAGGTGACGGTCACCCCGACCGCGATCGACGAGAACGGTGAGCTCCCGGATCCGAAGGAGTTCGCCTTCCCACGGAGGACCCGTCTGAAGGTCGCCACCGGGCAGCTGGTCGAGTCCGGCGATGCGCTGAACGAGGGCTCTCTGAACCCAACCGACCTGCTCACGCTCAAGGGCGCGACTGCCACGGAGCTGTATCTCGTCGGGGAGGTGCAGAACGTCTACAAGTCGCAGGGCGTCGAGATCCACGACAAGCACATCGAGCTGATCGTGCGGCAAATGCTGAAGAAGGTGCGCGTCGAGAGCGCAGGGGAGACCTCGCTCTTGCCGGGCCAGCTCGTCGACCGCGTCGTCTTGGAGCGCGAGAACCTGCGGGTGAAGAAGGAGCGGGGGGAGCAGGCGACCTTCGATCCGATCATCCTCGGCATCACGAAGGCCTCGCTCGCAACCGAGTCGTTCCTCTCGGCGGCCTCGTTCCAGGAGACGACGAAGGTCCTGACCGACGCGTCCATCGAGGGCAAGACCGACCGTCTGCTCGGTTTGAAGGAGAACGTGATCATCGGCAAGCTGATCCCGGCCGCGACCGGGCTCAAGCAGTACCGGCAGATCTCGATCGAGCCGACGGAGCCGCTTCCCGTGACGTTTGCCCGACCGGAGGCGGAGGCGGAGCTCTTGGCCGCGCTCGAGGAGATCGGCGACGGTGAAGGTTTCGACCTCGACGCGCTCGGCCTTCCGTTCGAGGACGAGCTCTCGGGGAACGGTTCGCCCGATGTCGCCGAGGTCGAGACCCCGGCGGAAGAGGAGTCATAGGTTGCGGGGGGGGGGGGGGGGGGGGGGGGGGGGGGGGGGGGGGGGG
>JACCTK010000208.1 GCA_013812465.1 Actinomycetota bacterium | reverse complement strand
CACCTCGGCGCCGGCGCCCGTCCGCTCGCGCTCGAGGAGCGCGCCGACGATTCCGAGCGCTGCCCACATGCCGGTGCCCATGTCGATTACCGACGAGCCGACTCGGACCCCGGGGCGTCCCGGCTCGCCGGTCATGCTGATGAGACCACCTGCCGCCTGCATCAGCGCGTCGTAGCCCGGCTCGCTCGACAGCGGCCCGACACTGCCGTAGGCGCCGATCGAGCAGTAGACGAGCCGAGGGTTCTGCTTCCGCACCGCTGCTGCTCCCAACCCGAGCTCCTCCGCGAGCCCCGGCCGGAGCCCCTGGAGAAAGACATCCGAGCGCTCCGCGAGCCGGAGGAGAGCTTGGCGGCCACGCTCGTCTCGGAGCGAGAGGGCAAGCGATCGCTTCCCCGCGTTGACCGACAGGAACATCGCTCCCTCGCCGTTCCAGAACGGCGGCCCCCAGGCACGAGCGTCGTCTCCCGTGTCCGGCCGCTCGACCTTGACCACGTCCGCGCCGAGCGCAGCGAAGATCTCCGCGCAGAAAGGGCCGGCGATGGAGGTCGTGACATCGAGGACGCGCTTGCCGGCAAGGGGGAGGAAGGGCATCGGCTGAATCATCGCGGGTTCCACGATCGGGGGTCAGGCTTCAGCCTGACCTCGATCTCTCGGGTTGGCACCTCTCGCCGGGGCGGTCGGCCAGACCGACGGACGTCGAAAACAGGGTCAGGCTGAAGCCTGACCCCTGATCCACCCCCGCTGCGCTCCTGCGAGGATGGGCGCGTGCCCGACTGGCTCGACTTCGACCAGCTAACCGAGTGGGTCTCCGGCAAGTGGTGGAGCTACCTCGTCATCTTCGCCATCGCGATGATCGACGCGTTCTTCCCGCTCGTGCCGAGCGAGACGCTCGTCGTCCTCGGCGGGAGCCTCGCCGGGTCGGGGGACCTGAGCCTGCTGCTCGTCATCCTCGCGGGCGCGACCGGAGCGATCGTCGGCGACAACATCTCTTACGGGATCGGCTCACTGGTGGGAGAGAGAACGATCAAGCGCTGGTTCTCCAGCGAGAAGTCGCACAAGCGACTCGAGTGGGCCGAGCGCACCCTGGACGAGCGAGGCGCGTACATCATCCTGCTCTCGCGCTTCATCCCGGGCGGCCGGACCGCAGTGACGTTCTCGGCCGGCTACATCCCGACATTCACCTGGCGCCGCTTCATCGTCTACGACGTCATCGCGGGAGTGCTGTGGGCTACCTATGCGGCCATGCTCGGCTACCTCTTCGGAAAGACCTTCGAGGAGCATCCAGTCTGGGGCGTCTTCCTCGCGCTCGGCATCGCATTGAGTCTCGGCCTCGTGGTCGAGATCGTCCGGCACGTGCGCAAGCCGCGCAGCGCCTCCGGCTAGCGAGGGGTCTAAGTCCGCGCAGGCGGCGGGCTGCGATCTGGATCGGTCATCGTCGTGTCGGGCATCGCGCGGATGTGCCTCCACGCCGCCCAACCGATGAAGAGGGCGAGGATGACGACGATCGGCACGAGAGCAGCGTGGAACGCGTGGAGGGCGCCGTTGTCGCCGCCCACATCGCCGCGACCGGCGGAGAACGCCTGGATCGAGCCGAGCACAGCCAGCACGAACGGCCAGGTGGCCAAACGCCAATTCGGCCAGGCCGCGAGTAGCGCCGAGAGGAACGTGAGGATGTAGGCCAGGTGGACGGCCTTGCCGAAGTCCTTGTGCGCGTCCAGCCAGTCCGTCTCTCCGAAGAGGAAGCCTCCGATCAAGTAGAGCTGGACGATCACGCCGACGAGAGCGGCGCCGGCGAAGATGACCGTTCCCCACAGCCCGATCCGTCGCCTGTCCATTGCGCAGCACCCAAGACCTGCGTCGAACGGAGTCAACTGCGTACTGTGTCGAGCGTGAATCGTCTGGCCGACGCGACCAGCCCGTACCTCCTGCAGCACGCCGAGAACCCGGTCGACTGGCATCCGTGGGGCGAGGAGGCGTTCGAGCTCGCGCGCACGGAGGAGAAGCCGCTCCTCGTCTCGGTCGGCTACAGCTCCTGCCACTGGTGTCACGTGATGGCGCACGAGTCGTTCGAGGATCCGCACACTGCGGCGCTCATGAACGACCTCTTCGTCAATGTCAAGGTCGACCGTGAGGAGCGGCCGGATGTCGATGCGGTGACCATGGAGGCCACGGTCGGGATGACTGGCTCGGGCGGCTGGCCGACGACGGTGTTCATGACGCCCGAGGGAAAGCCCTTCTACGCGGGGACGTACTTCCCGCCGGAGCCGCGGCACGGGTTGGCGAGCTTCCGCGATCTCCTGGAAGCGGTCAGTCGCGCCTGGAGCGAGCGGCGCGCCGACATCGAGCGCCAGGCGGCGGAGATCGACGAGACCCTCCGGCGCAACGCGCGACTTCGACCTTCGAGCGAGCCGCTGACCGAATCGATCCTGGCGGAGGCCACGCGCGGGATCGCGCGCACCTTCGAGCCCGCGTACGGCGGCTTCGGGGGCGCGCCGAAGTTCCCGGCGGCCTCGACGCTCGAGTTCCTGCTCCGGCGGGGCGATGAGGACGCGCTAGCGATGGTCACGGCCACACTCGACGGGATGGCCTCAGGCGGGCTGTACGACGTGGTCGGGGGTGGGTTCCACCGCTATTCGGTCGACGCGCGCTGGCTCGTCCCGCACTTCGAGAAGATGCTCTACGACAACGCTGTGCTCGTGTCCACCTATCTCCACGGCTGGGTGGTGACCGGCCGGCCGCGCTACCGCGAGATCGTGGAGGAGACGCTCGACTATCTCGTGCGGGAGATGCTGCTTCCCGAAGGCGGACTCGCGTCGGCTCAAGACGCGGATACGGACGGGGTCGAGGGCTTGACGTACACGTGGACCGAGGCGGAGGCTCAAGCCTCAGGCATTCCGCGCGAGCTGTTGGAGCCATTCGAGCACGGGCGCTTGATCGTTCGCGGGCAGCCCGATCCGGAGCTCAAAGCGCGGCTGCTGACCGAGCGCGCGACGCGCGAGCAGCCCTTCAGAGACGACAAGGTGCTCGCGTCGTGGAACGGGCTCGCCCTTGCAGCTTTGGCCGAGGCGGGCTACCGGCTGGAGCGCGAAGACTGGCTCGAAGTCGCATGTGGGGTGGGCGAGTTCCTGATCGGGCCGCTCTCCGACTCCGACGGGAGACTGCTCCGCTCGCGGCGCGACGGGCGCGCGAGCGGCGCGGCGTTCCTCGATGACTACGCCAACGTCGCCTACGGCCTCATGGAGCTGCACGTCGCGACAGGCGAGCTCCGCTGGCTGACCGAGGCGCACCGGCTCGCGCTGCTCGCGATCGAGCTCTTCGCCGACGAGGAGCGCGGGGGGTTCTACCTCGCCGCCGCGGGCCTTGACCCGCGCGTGCGCCGCACGAAGGACCTGCAGGACACGCCCATACCATCCGGCAGCTCGATGCTCGCGTGGATCTTGCTTCGGCTCAGCCGGATCTGGGGCGACGAGGAGCTCGAGCGGCGAGCGGTATCGGTTTTTCGCCTCGTCGAGCCGGCGCTGCGCCGTGCGCCCGGAGGGTTCGCCTGGATGCTCTGCGGCCTCGATCTTTGGTTCAGCGCACCGCGGGAGATCGCGATCATGGGGTCGGTCGAATCGCCCGTCGCCCGAGCAGCGCTCGCGTCGTTCGAGCCGCGCACAGTTGTCGCGGTTGGCCCCGGGGCGGGCGTTCCGCTGCTCGACGGAAAGGAGCTCGTCAATGGTGAGCCGACGGTCTACGTGTGCGAGCGCTTCGTCTGCCAGGCGCCCGTTGCGGACGCGGCCGCTTTCGCCACCTTGACGGCGCCGACAGATTAGCTAGCCTAGCTAGCATGGTCATGGTAAACATGCACGAGGCGAAGACGCGCCTCTCCGAGCTCGTCCGTCTCGTAGAGTCGGGCGAGAAGGTGGTGCTCGCGCGGAACGGTACTCCGGTGGCGGAGCTGGTTCCTGCGAGCGGGCCGAAGAAGCGCGTAGGCGGTTTCTGGAAGGGGCAGGTGTGGATGTCACCAGACTTCGACGCGCCCCTGCCGGAGTTCGAGGAATACACGCGATAAGGCTTCTGCTCGACACCCATGTCGCGATCTGGTTCTTCGAGGATCCTGGGCTGCTCACGAACGAAGCACGCGAGGTCGTCGAAGATTCGGCGAATGTGTCGTACCTGTCTGCGGCTAGCGTCTGGGAGTGGGCCCTCAAACAGGCGCTCGGCCGAATCTCCACGCCCACGGAACTCGACGCTGGCGCCGTTCGAGCTGGTTTCGAGGAATTGCCCGTGACATGGGCGCATGGACGCGCGGCTGCAGCCCTACCGGCGCTGCACGGGGACCCGTTTGATCGAATACTCGTCGCCCAGGCGACGCTCGAGGACCTCGTGCTCCTTACGCGAGACCGGCGGGTCGCGCAATACCCGATCGCGACGATGCTCGCGTAGATAGATGCGCGTCTGCCTGATGATCGAGGGGCAGGAGGGAGTCACCTGGGAAGACTGGGTGCGTCTAGCCCGTCTAGCTGAGAAGCACGGCTTCGAGGGGCTCTTCCGCTCCGACCACTACACCGCGATCATCCGTCCGCAGGCAGACGCGCTCGACGCGTGGGCGACTCTCGCGGGGCTGGCCGCGATCACGGAGCGAATCCGCCTCGGCACGCTCGTCTCCCCTGCGACCTTCCGCCATCCGAGCGTGCTCGCGCGGATGGCAGTCACCGTCGATCACATCTCCGGAGGGCGTGTCGACGTGGGCATGGGCGCGGGCTGGTACGAGCGTGAGCACCTCGA
>JACCTK010000204.1 GCA_013812465.1 Actinomycetota bacterium | reverse complement strand
CATCGGGCTCGAGCAGATCGCGACCGAGCACCGCCGCGCGACTTCTGCCCTGCTCGAGCTCGTCCCGCGGCGCGCCCTGGGAGACACGAAGTACACGGCCGGCTCGGTGCTCGTAATCGGCGGTCAGCCGGGCATGACGGGCGCCGCCTGCCTCGCCGCCCTTGCGGCCTTTCGCGCGGATGCCGGCTACGTCACGCTCGCGGTTCCCGTCGAGTCTTTGCCCGTGGCGGAGTCTCTGGTCCTGGAGGCAGTCAAGATCGGTTGGACCGAGGAGGACGCCGTCGAGACGATCGTCGCAGCTGCCGAGAGGGCTGGGGCGATCGCGCTCGGACCGGGACTGGGTCGGGCCGCCGGACGGCAGGCGCTCGTCCGCGAGCTCCTCGATCGGATCGACCTCCCCGCTGTCGTCGACGCCGACGCGCTCTTCGAGCTCGAGCCTTTCGAGCGCGCCGCTCCGACGGTGCTCACGCCGCACGCCGGAGAGCTCGCCCGGCTGCTCGGAAGCGATGCGGAGTGGGTTGGGGCGCACCGTTTGGAAGCCGCGCGACAGGCAGCGGAGCGATTCGGGGTCGTCGTGGTGCTGAAAGGCCCCGACACGATCATCGCGGCCCCGGCCGCCGGGGTCGTCGTCTCCGATCTCGGACCGCCCGCGCTCGCGACCGCCGGCACGGGCGACGTCCTCACCGGGATCACGGCGGCATTCCTGTCCAAAGGCGTTGACGCCGCCACGGCAGCCGCGGCAGCCGCGGTGGCTCACGGTCGCGCAGCGATGCTCGCCGCTCCTGGCACGGGGCTGATTGCGAGCGATCTCCTCGGCTTGCTCCCGCGTGCGCTGGAGCAGTGAGCTCGTGGAGCGTTCGAGCTTCACACTCGATCTGGGCGCCATCCGCCGCAACGCGGAGACGCTCTTGCGGGTCGCCGGTGGGGCTGAGCTCTGGGCAGTCGTCAAGGCGAACGGATACGGTCACGGCGCCGCCGATGTCGCGCGCGCCGCGCTCCGTGGAGGCGCGACCGCCCTGTGTGTCGCGACGGTGGACGAGGCTTTGGAGCTTCGAGCGGTACCGGCCCTGGACGCGGCGCGCATCCTCGTCATGGGCCCGGCCAACGAGCGGGAAGTGGGTGAAGCGCGCGCCGCCCAACTGGAGCTGGTGGCCGCCGCCGGCGCGATTCCCGAAGGCGTGCGTGTCCATCTGAAGGTCGACACAGGGATGGGCAGATGGGGCCTTTCCGAGCTCAAGTCACCGACCGGAGACGTGGTCGGAGTCATGAGTCATCTCGCTGCAGCCGAGTCCGACGCGGAGTTCACGAACCTCCAGATCGACCGCTTTCGAGAGGCTACTGCCGGGCTCGATCACACGCTCGTCCGCCACCTTGGAAACAGCGCGGGGACGCTGCGCTACCCGAGAGCGTCGTTCGATGCGGTCCGCTGCGGCATAGCGCTGTACGGCATCTCCGCGTTTGGCAGCGATCCGTCGCTGGACGGGCTCGAGCCCGCGCTTCGCTGGCAGTCTTACGTCGCGCTCGCGAAACGGCTCGAGGCAGGGGACAGCACCGGCTACGGGCGCCGGTACACCGCGGTGGAGCCCTCCTGGATCGGTGTGGTGCCGGTGGGCTACGCGGACGGGTTTCGGCGCGACATGACGGGGACGGAGGTCCTGGTCGATGGTCACCGGCGGCGCGTCGTAGGGACGGTCTCGATGGATGCGATCGCGGTCGAGCTCGACGGCGAGGTCGCCGTCGGCGCCCCGGTCACGCTGATCGGCGACGGGATTCTGGTCGAGGAGCACGCGCGCGCCGCAGACACGATCGGATACGAGATCGTCACGAGACTCGACACGAGCTCGGCGCGCGCGAAGCGCGTGGTCCGGGATGCATGACGTCCGAATCGCCGAGATCCTCGGAGGAGAGGAGGCTTGGATCGTCGGTGGGGCCATCCGCGACTTTCTGCTCGGCCGGCCTGTGCTCGACATCGACGTCGCCTGCCGCGAGCCGAGGGCAGCCGCGAACCGTTTTGCGAAGCGCTTCGGCGGCGCTCCTTTTCCTCTTTCGGAGCGGCATGGCGCCTGGCGAGTGGTGACGCAGAGCCTCGAGGAGACCATCGACTTCACTCCTCTCCCGAGCGGGATCGACGAGGACCTTGCGACGCGCGACTTCACGTTCAATGCCATGGCCGTTCCGACTGACGGCGGTGAGCTGCGCGATCCGCACGGGGGTCGTGCAGATCTCGCGACGGGCGTCATCCGCGTGGTGGCGGAGACCGTCTTCCAGGATGATCCCCTGCGCCTACTTCGCGCGGTGCGACTCGAGGACGAGCTGGGGTTCCGTTTGGCCGAGCGCACGGAGGAGCTTGTCCGGGAATCGGCTTCGCTCACCGCCGAGCCGGCCGGCGAGCGCACCCTGGGCGAGCTTCGCCGCCTCTCGTCTGCGGGTTACCGTCGACTTGCCGAGCTCGGCCTGCTCGAGCCGCTCGGCGGCGACCTCGCGGGTCCATTGGACGCGCTCGATGCCCCCGACTTCCGGCTGGTCGCAGTCTTCAGGGAGCGGCTGCGCAAGCTTCCGATCTCGCGCGACCTGCGGCGATACGCGGCCGCGCTCTTGCGGGCCCGTCGCCCGGAAGACGAGTCGGCGCGCGCGCTCCACCGGTTTCGCCGAGCCACGGAGCCGTGGGCTCTCGACGCGCTCGCGTTCCTCGGCGCGCCCGAGCTGGCAGGGGCCGTGGAGAAAGCTCGTCGCGGCGACCCGGAGGAGCCACTCGTGCGCGGAGACGAGCTCGGTCTGACACCGGGCCCCGAAATCGGACGTATCCTCGCGATCATCGAGGAGGAGCGCGCAGTCGGAACGATCTCCACGAGGGAGGAAGCCCTCGCGCTCGCTCGTTCTCTCGCGTCCGAGGAGGACATGGGGGCGTGAGCGTGCGGCTTCGACTCGCGCTGCAGGAAGAGCGCGCGGCCGAGCTCGGCGAGCGTGTGCGCCGCCTGCTGGGACCGTTCACCGGGAACGAGGTCGCTCTCGACGCCGGATCGGGCACCGGCTCGTTCGCGTTCGCGCTCGCCCCGTATGTGGGGGAAGTGGTCGCCGTCGATGCACGGGCGGACTATCTGGACGCGGGCCGCGGGATCGCGCCCGAGAACGTCCGCTTCGATGAGGGCGACGCGACGGCGCTCCCGTTCGGCTACGCCACTTTCGACATCGCCGGCTGCCTTCGCGTCCTCCACCACGTCCGTCGCCCCGAGCTCGCCGTCTCCGAGCTGGCTCGCGTCACGCGGCCGGGAGGCCGGGTGCTCATCGCCGACCAGCTCGGCTCGGTCGATCCCCTGCGAACCCTCGAGCTGGACCGGTTCGAGCGGCTCCGCGACCCGACCCACCAGCGGCTTCTGCCAGATGCGGACATTCACGGGTTTTTGGACGCGAACGATCTCGTCTTGGTCACGCACGAGGTGACTCGCGAGCGGATCGACCTCGAGCGGCGCCTCGAGCTCGCGGAGGTTCCCGAGGAGGAAAGGGTGCGCCTGCGCGGGCTCGCGCCCGGCTCGGTCTTCGAGATCGAGGTCGGTTGGTATGTCGCTCGCAAGCCCGGCCCGTAGCTCGTGCTCGTTTCTTGTCCCGTAGCGGCTGTGGGCCCACGGCCAGTCTTCGACGGAATCACAGATTCCGGCGCGGACCGGATTCTCGACGACGTAGCGGCACGCTTCCCATAGATGACGCTCCCCTTCGATGACCCTGGACTTGAAGCGGTCGGCGAAGAGATGGCCGAAGCGGAGGTGCCGCTCGTTGAACAGCTGCGCGAAACGACCATTCAGCCGCTGGACTCCGTTCGAGAGCTGGATTCGCGTGGCGTGGAGCACGAGGTGGTAGTGGGTCGTCATCAGGCAGAGCGCATGGATGGTCCAGTCGTAACGCTCCACGCAGATGCGCAGGTGTGCGAGGAGCATCCGTCTGTCAGCGTCGTCTCGAACGATGGCGCAGCCATCAACCCCGCGCGAGACCACATGGAAGTAGCCGTCTGGAAGTGAGGTTCGCAGCACCCGCGGCACAGTTCACGCATGAAAGCGCCTCCCGCCGTTCGCTCCAACCCATGTGGACAAATCGTCACGCTCTTGTTGCCGCTACCCCTGTCCCTAGCGGACACGTCCAGGGTCAGACCCAGGTTTTTCGAGCTCCCTGCGGTAGCCGGATGCGCCCACGAAGCGACCCACGATGCTCGGTATGAGCGCCTGCGCGACCGAGATCGGGCGATAAGGGAACCAGGGCACCGTGAGCTCGTGCTTGCCCCTCTCGACCGCGTCGACGATCTTGGTCGCAAGCTCATCCGGCTCGATCACGAATCGTCGCAGGATCCGGCTCGAGAGAACCGACTTCTGCGGAAACCCCTCCGTCTCCACGAACCCCGGCATGACCGTGAGCACGCCGATCCCACTGCCGCGAAGCAACGCAGCGGTCGACCGCGAGAACGCAAGCTGCGCATGCTTCGACGCGGCATAGGCGCCGGCCGGCGCGAATGCGACGGTCCCGGCCACGGAGACGAGATTTACCAGATGTGCTCCGCCAGAGCCAGAGCGAGCCGCGCGTCGCAGCCCAGTCAGGAACGCTCGTAGGCACCACACCCCGCCGAGATAATTCACGTCGATCACCCGCTCGACGAGCTCGGGATCGATCTCGAGGAAGCTTCCGCGAGCCGGCATACCTGCGTTGTTCAGGAGAAGCCCTACCTCCGGATGCCTCCCCAATACACGCGACGCGACGTCGTTCACCTGCTCGCGCGAGGAGACGTCGCAGAGCTCCCACTCCCCACCGATCTCGCTCGCCACCTGTTCGAGCCGGTCAGCCCGTCGTGCAAGCAAGACGCAGCGCCAGCCGCGGCGCGCTAGCTCCCGCGCAGTCGCCTCCCCGATCCCCGAGGACGCTCCCGTGATCACCGCAACTCGCCCACCGGCCATCTCCGCGCGAGCGTATCCGTTTAGTTAGCCATAGCCGGTCGGCCACCCGCGGGCGGAGGAAATCGGCGATCATCCGCGGGTCGCCTGCTGACGCCGGTTTCCCTTGGTGCCCGTGAGCCTGTGTTTAGTTTGGCGTGGGAGCCTCGCCGGCACCCCGGACTGTTGCCGTAGAGCACGACCATCAG
>JACCTK010000187.1 GCA_013812465.1 Actinomycetota bacterium | reverse complement strand
CGCGTCGGCCGCTTCGATCCGCTCACGAAAGTCGAGCGCCGCAGCCGGGGGCTCGGATTCGCCCTCGTCCAGATCCTGGTCGTAGGGCGGAAGCAGCGCCAGGCCGTCGTAGAGATCGACGAAGACCCCTTCGGGCGCGAGCTCGCTCGCCGCGCGCGCGAGAGCCGTGTTGTACGACTCCGCGCGCAGGCTGCCGGAGATGGCGAGGACGTCCACGTCAGGCGGCCTTGACCGCCGCGAGGGAGGCCCTGAGGACGACGTCGTTCGGCAGCAGGAAGTCGCCACCGGGAAGCGGCGCGTTCCAGTTGAGCCCGAACTCGGTGCGGTCGACGGTTCCGGCCAGCTCGATGCCGATCCGGTCGTTGCCGTACGGATCCACCCCGGCCCCGACGAAGCGGCCCTTGAGCTCGATGGGCTTGGTGACGTCCTTGATGGTGAGATCGCCTTCGACGACCAACTCATCGCCGTTGGTCGAGACGGTGGTCGACTCGAACCGGAGCTCCGGGTATCGCTCCGTATCGAAGAAGTCGGGCGCCTGGACGTGCCCGTCACGGGTCTCGTCGAAGGTGGTGATGGTGGAGGCGTCGACGGCGCCGGTGATCGACGGCGACTCGCCGCCCTCGATGGTTCCCGTGAAGCCGGGCACGCGGCCCTTCACCGTCACGAGGCCGAGCTTCTCGATCTCGAACTCGAGAGCCGACCAGACGGGGTCGATCGACCAAGTGCCGGTCGGGATGACGGTGGCCGAGGTATCTGAGACGATGATCATGGATTCACTCCTTTGTGTCCGCTACTATTGAGTACGCAAGCAACCATAGCAAGGATAAAGATGACTAGTCAAGTATTGCGTGAGCAAACTTCAGCAGTCGAGTCGTTCGTTGCGCTGCTACGAGCGCATGCCTCTGTGACACGAGAGCTAAACGCTCAGCTGAACAGCGATCACGGCCTCACGATCAGTGACTACGAGGTTCTGCTCTTCCTCGCGCGCGCCCCCGAGCGGAGGATGCGGCGAGTCGATCTCGCAGAGCAGATCCTCCTCACCGCGTCCGGGATCACTCGTCTGCTCGATGGCCTCGAACGAAGCGGGCTCGTCGAGCGAGCGTCGTGCCCCGGTGACCGTCGTGTCGTCCACGCGGTCTTGACCGACGCTGGTCTGGCGAAGCTGCGCCAGGCGTCGGAGAGCCACATCGCGCAGATCAACGACCTCTTCGCGGGTCGCTACGAGGAGGAGGAGTTGGACGAGTTGGCCGCTCTGCTCTCGCGGCTGGGCGGAAGCGAGCCTGCCGACTGCGCGCCGCCCGTGTAGGGCGAGGCTTGCTCGCCCTCTCCGTCAATCGTCGCTGAAGTTCTGCCAGTATCGGCTCGGGGTCGGCCCGCGCTGTCCCTGGTACTTGGAGCCAATGCCTTGCGACCCGTACGGTCGCTCGGCGGGCTCCGTGAGCTGGACGAAGGAGAGCTGGCCGATCTTCATCCCGGGGTAGATCGTGATCGGCAGATTGGCCACGTTCGACAGCTCGAGCGTCACGTGCCCGTCCCATCCAGGGTCGATGAAACCCGCGGTGGAGTGGATGAGCAGCCCCAGCCGGCCGAGACTCGACTTCCCCTCCAGTCGAGCCACGAGATCGTCGGGCAGGGTCACGCGCTCGAGCGTCGAGCCGAGGACGAACTCCCCAGGATGCAGGATGAACGCCTCGTCGCCCGTGGCCTCGACCAATTCCGTCAGGCCCTCTTGCTCCGCCTTCACGTCGATGTACGGGTAGCGGGAGTTGCGAAACACGCGGAAGTAGCGGTCGACGCGCACGTCGAGGCTGGACGGCTGCATCAGATCGGCCTCGAACGGGTCAATCCGGATCCGACCTTCGCCCAGCAACCGTCGGATGGTTCGGTCCGAGAGAACCACGCGGCGATTCTACGACTCGCGCGCCTTGTAACAGACTGTTACTTAGTGGCTCGCTTGGCCGTTGCCCGAGCGTGCGACTGCGGTAAGGTCTTTCTCCCTGGTGTCGATGCTATTTCCACCCATCGACCCGAACGAGCGGTTCCGTGGCCGTCGGGCAGCGGTGCGGCGCAGA
>JACCTK010000184.1 GCA_013812465.1 Actinomycetota bacterium | reverse complement strand
AGTCGGTACGGCTCGGCAGCGTCGACGGGGGAGGGTTCCTCCGGGGTGCGTTGTCAGCGGACGGATCGCTCCTCTGCCTGGAGCACGCCGAGCACGGCGATCTGATCCATTCGGCGCTCAAGGCGATCGATCCCCGTTCGGGCGCGACCATCGGCGAGCAGCTCGACGAGGGGATGACTCTGCTGGCGAAGTGCTGGTCACCGATTGCCGGCGATCAGCGGCTGGCCTTCGAGCACGAGCGCGACGGCGAGGAGCGGCCTGGGCTCTGGGATCTCGCGACCGGCGAGCGACAGGATCTGACGGTGGATCTCGAAGGAGCCGTCTTCGTCCACGACTGGTGGCCCGATGCCTCGGCGTTGCTTCTGGTCAACCGCTTCGAGGGCCGGGATCGTCTCCTCCGCTATGAGGTCGAGGCTGGCGAGCTCGAGCCGCTCCCGACCGAGCCTGGCGTGATCTTGAAGGCGCGCGTCCGCCCCGACGGACGGGTCTGGCTCACCCACGAGCAGGGGCATCGGCAACGGTTGCTCCTCGACGACACAGGCGCCGAGGTCATTGCGCCGGACGGAGAGCGGGCGCCGGCCGGGCGTCCCTACCAATCGTGGAACTTCGTCAATCCGCACGGGCAGCAGGTGAACGGCTTCTTCATCACGCCCGACGACTCGAACGGGTCGTACCCCGTGATCATGTTCGTCCACGGCGGCCCGACCTCGCTCGACCTCGACCGCTGGCAGCCCGAGGTGCAGGCGTACGTCGACGCGGGGTTCGCGGTGGGGCTCGTGAACTATCGCGGCTCGATCGGCTATGGGCGCGAGTGGCGCGACACCCTGATCGGGAACATCGGCGGGCCGGAGCTCGAGGATGTGAACGCCGGTCTCCAGGATCTGGTCGACCGGGGCATCGCGGATCCCTCTCGCGCGGTCATCGCCGGGTACTCCTGGGGCGGCTATGTGACGCTGCTGGAGCTCGGAAAGCATCCGGATCTCTGGGCCTGCGGGATGGCCGGAGTTCCGGTCGGCGACTACGAGGATGGGTACGAGGAGCTCTCTCCGCTCCTGCAGGCGTACGACCGCGCCCTCCTGGGCGGCGCCGAGCCGAAGGACGTCCCCGAGCTCATGCGCGATCGCAACCCGATCAACTTCGCCAACGACGTGAGCGCGCCCGTGCTCTTCGTGATCGGCAGGAACGACAGCCGTTGCCCGTACCGGCAGGCGATGCGCTACGTCGAGAAGCTGAAGGCGCGCGGTCATCCGCACGAGGTCTATATCTTCGAGACCGGCCACGGCTCGTTGAACGTCGACGAGCGTGTGCGGCAGGTTGGGATGATCCGCGACTTCTTCGCCCGCAACGTCGCGGGCGTCTCTCTCGCTTGACCCTCGGCCTGTCGTTTCGGGACATCTAGCGACTCATCGACGCCCGGACTAGGGTCGGAACTCAGTGCCCACAATCAGTGAGTTCTATGGCATCGTGATCAGGATGTTTCCGAAGGATCATCCGCCCCCTCACTTTTATGCGCTCTTTGGCGAGCATCGAGCGCGTGCCGCAATCGCCACTGGTGAGCCCCTCGACGGAAAGCTTCCGCCCCGTGCTGCCCGTCTCGTTCGCGAATGGGTAGAGCTCCATCGATCCGAGCTCGCGACGAACTGGGAGCCGGCCGAGCAGATGCGCCCGCTCCAACGAATCGAGCCGCTGCCGTGATTGCTCCGTCTGTGCAAACAGTGACCCCGCTGGATCCGTACATGGTGCGAGTCGTGTTTGCCAACGGCGAGGTTCGAGACGTCGACATAGAGCCGTTGCTCGAGGGAGTCGTCTTTCGAGCGCTCCGTGATCCGGAGGTATTCCAGGAGGTTCGCGTCGACGAGTACAACGAGACGATCGTCTGGCCCAACGGCGCCGATCTTGATCCGGATGTGCTGTACGGAAGTGAACAGCCGTCCGCTGAACCCGCTCCTCGGATCACCGTTCCGCAACGCGCCTGAAGAGCCGCGACCACGGTGTGAGCACGCTGCCGCCGGTTCAGTCGCGAGGAATCGCCGCCACGCCGGGGAGCTCCTTGCCCTCGAGGAGCTCGAGCGAGGCGCCGCCGCCGGTCGAGACCCACGAGACGTCGTCCGCGAGGCCGAGCTCCTGTAGCGCACGCACCGAGTCTCCGCCTCCGACGACGGTGTAGCCCTCCACCTCGGCCACCGCCTCGGCAACAGCTTTCGTGCCTTCGGCGAACTTGGGCCACTCGAACACGCCCGTCGGCCCGTTCCAGAACACCGTGCGCGCGCCGCGGATCTTCTTCGCGAACCGCTCGCGTGTCTCAGGACCGATATCGAGGCCGAGCCAGCCCTCCGGTAGCGCGTCAAACGCGGTCACCTTCGTCTCGGCGTCCTCCTCGAACGCCGACGCCGCCACCACATCCGTGGGGAGAACCGCCTCGTATGGCAGCGGATTCTCGTCGCGCAGCTCCTCGGCCATCTTTCCGCCGATGAGCACCGTGTCCGCGCGCTGCCCCAGGCTCACGAGCACTCCCAGCTTGTCGTCGACCTTGGCCCCGCCGGCGACGAGAACGAATGGCCGCTCGACGTCGGCGAGGAGGCGGCCGAGCATCTCGAGCTCCTGCTCGAGCAGAAGCCCCGCATACGCAGGGAGCAGCTCTGCGACGCCGACCGTCGAGGCGTGCGCGCGATGCGCAGAGCCGAACGCGTCCAGAACGAAGAGGTCGCGTCCCTCCGCGAGTCGCTTCGCAGTTTCAGGATCGTTCGTCGTCTCACCGGGATCGAAGCGCGTGTTCTCGAGCACGCGCACGCGGTCGTCGGAGAGGAGCTCGCGCAGGCGCGTGGCGACCGGAGC
Source organism: Actinomycetota bacterium (assembly GCA_013812465.1). The sequence goes on along the minus strand of JACCTK010000184.1, from coordinate 3,620 downwards.
GATCTCGAACGCGGGATCGGCCCCCTCGGGCCGGCCGAGGTGCGAGCAGACGACGACCTCCGCTGCGCCCGAATCGAGCAGGTGGCGGAGCGTCAGAAGCGACGCCTGGATACGCGTATCGTCGGCGACGCGCCCGTCCTCGAGCGGGACGTTGAGGTCGGAGCGGACGAGAATGCGCTTGCCCGCGACGTCCGCGGTGCGGACGGAGCGCGGCGCGTCCCTCAAGGAAGCAGTTTCCCGATCAGGTCGACGAGGCGGCACGAGTACCCCCACTCGTTGTCGTACCAGCCGAAGACCTTGACCGTGCTTCCCTGCACCATCGTCAGCTCGCTGTCGAAGATGCACGAGTGCGGATTGCCGTTGATGTCGGTCGAGACAAGGGGATCGTCGGCGTAGTAGAGGAGGCCCTCGAGCGGACCGCTTCCTGCCGCTTCCCGGAAGGCGCCGTTGACCTCGTCCACGCTCGTATCGCGTCCGAGGGTGACGACGAGATCCGTGAGCGACCCGGTCGCGATCGGGGCCCGCACCGAGATCCCATCCACCTTTCCCTGCAGCTCCGGGAGAACCAGCCCGATCGCCTTCGCCGCGCCGGTAGAGGTCGGGATCAGATTGATCGCGGCCGCGCGTGCCCTCCGCAGATCCTTGTGTGGGAAGTCGAGGATCACCTGGTCGTTCGTGTACGCGTGGATCGTGGTCATGAAGCCGCTCTGGATCTCGCCGAGTGAGTGGAGCACCTTCGCGAGTGGCGCGACACAGTTCGTGGTGCACGACGCGTTCGAGACGATGTGGTGCGAATCAGGATCGTAGGTGTCGTCATTGACGCCGAGGACGACGGTGAGGTCCGGATCCGTTGCGGGAGCGGAGATGACGACCTTCTTCGCGCCGGCGTCCAAGTGCTTCTGCGCGCCTTCCCGGTCGGTGAAAATTCCGGTGGACTCGACGACGACATCGACGCCGAGATCGTTCCAGGGCAGAGCGGCGGGATCGCGCTCGGAGAGAATCTTCATCTCTGAGCCCGCCGCTCGGAGGACACCGTCAGCGAGCTCGACGCCACCGGGGAACGGCCCGAGGTTCGAGTCGTAGCGGAGCAGGTGCGCCATCGTCTTCGCGTCCCCGAGATCGTTCAGCGCGACGATCTCGAGATCCGAGTCGCGCTCGTTCTGTGCCCGGAAGAAGTTCCGCCCGATGCGGCCGAACCCGTTGATGCCGACGCGAATGCCCATGCTCTCTCCTCCGTGTCGTTTCTGGCCGATTGGTGGTCGAGTCTAACGAGGCATGTTCACGCCAATGCCGCTCGCCAGCTCCTCGAGCCGACGCAGACGGCGGTGCACCGCCGCTCTGCTGGTCGCTGGATCGGTGCGGGCAGCGAGCTCGCGGAGCGACTCCGTCGGATGGCGGAGCCGAAGCTCGGCCACCTCGCGCAAGGGCTCTTCGAGTCGTTCGAGCCTGCCTGTCTCACGGAGCGTCCGAACGGCCTCGAGCTGGAGCCGCGCGGCCTTGCTCGTACGGACGAGATTCGCGTGATCGGCGTTCGCCCGGCGGTTCGCATGGCCGCTCGTCGCCGCGACGACAGAGCGCTCCTCGAGGACGAGGACTGCCTCCGCGGCACCTGCGAGCGCGAGCACAGACTCGATCGCGTCCCAGCTCTTCGCGTACGCGGCCGCATACTTCGGTCGCTCGATGACGCTCAACTTCGTGTCCGATGTCGCCGCGAGATCACTGAGCAATGAGGCGGACTCGACCGCTGCGGTACGTAGCTCGAGATGCGGGGAGCGATGAACCGAAAGCGACCCGCCGCCCAGGAAGGCGCCGCGGATGTATGCCGAACGGCAGCATGCGCGAGCGACGACCCGGCGCGGCGGGCGCTCGAGCGGACGTCCACGCCGGTCGAGGACACCCGCGGCAACGAACGTGAGGAGCGCCTCGTCAGAGCCCTCGACGTGGAGCTGGAAGCGGGTCGCCCGGTCGAATGCTCGGCGGCGGTAGGTGCGGATCTCGGAGCGGATCTCGACATCGCGGAGGAGACTGAAAGCGCGCCGCGCCGCAGCCCCACTCGCGAGATCGAGGTGGAGCGCCCACATTCCTTTCCCGCGAAGGTGCAGGTTGCCGGCTGAGTGGAAGAGCGCGGACAGCTCGGCAAGCCGGTCGCACGCGCGTGCGGGCGCGATTCGCGCAAGCTCCTCGCGGATGTCCTCGGACGTCACAGGCGCACACCTTCGAGCGCTAGCAAGCGCCGCTTGACTTCGACGCCGGAGGAGCCGTAGCCGCCGATCCCGCTCGCGCCTACGACCCGGTGGCAGGGGATGAGGAACATGAAGCGGTTCGTCGCACAGAAGCTCCCGACCGCGCGTGCGGCGCCGGGGTAGCCGGCGAGCGCCGCAAGCTCGCCGTAGCTCACGACCTCGCCGCGCGGGATTTCGCGCAAAGCATGTGCGACCGCGCGCTGGAACGGCGTCGTCCAGTCGAGGTCGAGCGGGACGTCCGCGAGCTCGGCGTCTTCGCCAGCCAGGAAGGCCGTCAAGCGCTCGACGAGCTGCGACCGATCGGTCTTGCTGACATCAGCCTGCGTGTCGGAGCCGAACCGGAACTCGTGCACCAGGACGTAGTCACCTCGGGTCCACAACTCCCCTACGCCCCAGCCGGGCGCCGCGTACCGCGTCCACTCCGCTCGCACGTCACCGATCGTAGAATCCTGACATGAGCGCTCCCGGCATCTTCACGCCTCCGCCGCCGGTCAACGAGCCCAGCAAGTCCTACGCGCCCGGGTCTCCCGAACGGGAGGAGCTGAAGAACCGCCTCCGCGAGGTGGAGGGCGAGCGCCTTTCGATCCCGCTGGTCATCGGCGGCAAGGACGTCTCCACCGACGACACCTTCGAAGCCGTCATGCCGCACCGCAAGAGCCATGTCCTAGCCGACGTAAGCAAGGGCGGCCCCGAGCATGTGCAGCAAGCGATCGACGCAGCGCGTGCGGCGCACGGGGACTGGTCGCGGACGCCCTGGCACGAGCGAGCGGCCGTGTTCCTTCGCGCCGCGGAGCTGCTCTCGGGGCCGTGGCGCCAGACACTGAACGCGGCAACGATGCTCAACCAGTCGAAGACCGCGCATCAGGCCGAGATCGACGCGGTCTGCGAGCTGATCGACTTCTGGCGCTACAACGTCGAGTACCTCGTCCGCATCTACTCCGACCAGCCCTACTCGCCGACCGGGACGTGGAACCGGATGGAGTACCGGCCGCTCGAGGGATTCGTGCTCGCAGTCAGCCCCTTCAACTTCACTGCGATCGGCGGCAACCTCTCGTCGTCGCCGGCGCTGATGGGGAACACCGTCGTCTGGAAGCCGGCCTCGACGGCGTCGGTTTCCGCCTACTACCTCATGCGCCTGCTCCAAGCAGCGGGCCTGCCGGACGGCGTCATCAACCTCGTCTACGGCTCCGGCGCCGCGATCGGGAGCGCCGCTCTCGCCAGCCCCGAGCTTGCCGGGATCCACTTCACGGGATCCACGGGCGTGTTCAACGGCATGTGGAACACGGTGGGCAAGAACATCGGCTCCTACCGCAACTACCCACGGATCGTCGGCGAGACCGGCGGCAAGGATTTCATCCTCGCGCACCCCTCCGCCGA
>JACCTK010000156.1 GCA_013812465.1 Actinomycetota bacterium | reverse complement strand
GAGCGCGGCGACGAACGCCGGCCAGCGCGACTCTGCGATGGCGCACGCCCGAAGTGTGTCGGCGACGGTGTCGTGGTCGCCGAGCACGCGCACGACGCCCGCGCGGATCTCCGCGCGGGCGGGTGGCACGGGACGATGAACTACCCGGGATTCACGCGGCCCGTCTGGGCGTGGCTGCGAGGCGACGAGCTCTCGGGGGAGCCGGCGAGCGGCTTCCTCGGGCTTCCGGTGGGCGTGCCGAGGCTTCCGGGTGGCTCCGTGGTCGAGACGATGAAACGGTTCCGCGCCGGTGTGCCATGGCAGAGCGTGCTCCACTCGTGGACGCTTCTCGACAGCCACGACACCGCCAGGTTCCGCACGATCGCGGGGTCCCGGGAGCGCCAGATCCTGGGAATCGGCCTGCAGATGACGACGCCCGGCGTGCCGATGGTCTTCGCAGGAGACGAGATCGGGCTCGAAGGCGAGTGGGGAGAAGACGCGCGGCGGACGATGCCGTGGTCTCGTCCCGAGACCTGGGACAGCGAGCTCTACGAGGCGTATCGGCGTCTTATCTCGGTGCGTCGCGGGAGTCGCGCGCTCGCCCGCGGCGGCATCCGCTACGCGCACGTCTCGGCAGATGCGATCGCCTACCTGCGTGAGGTCTCCGCCGAGACCGTTCTCTGCCTTGCCTGCCGCGCCGGCTCCGAGCCCCTGCGCCTCCCGCTCGCGGCGCTCGGCGGCCACGAGCTCGAGACGTTGTTCGGCGCCGACGCAGAGATCGACGGCGACGACGCGGTGCTCCCCGCGGAGGGACCGGCGTTTCACATCTGGCGCGTACGAGAGGAGGGACGGTAGTGGCCGAGGTTCAGCTCAAAGAGGTCGACAAGGTGTACGACGGTGACGTCCACGCCGTCCAGGATCTCTCGCTCGAGGTCTCGGACGGCGAGTTTCTGGTTCTGGTCGGCCCCTCCGGCTGCGGCAAGACGACGGCACTCCGCATGGTCGCCGGGCTGGAGACGATCACCGACGGGACGATCTCGATCGGCGAGCGCGTCGTGAACGACCTCACTCCGAAGGAGCGGGACATCGCGATGGTCTTCCAGAACTACGCGCTCTATCCTCACCTCTCCGTTGCGGACAACATCGCGTTCGGGCTCAGGATCCGAAAGACCCCGAAGCGTGTGGTCGACGAGCGCGTCGCCTGGGCGGGACGCTTGCTCGATCTGACGCCGTACCTCGCGCGCAAGCCGAAGGAGCTCTCGGGCGGTCAGCGGCAGCGAGTCGCGATGGGCCGCGCGATCGTGCGCGAGCCGCAAGTGTTTCTCATGGACGAGCCGCTCTCGAACCTGGACGCGAAGCTGCGTGTGCAGATGCGGGCCGAGATCGCGAAGCTCCAGCACAAGCTCGGCACGACGACGATCTACGTCACTCACGACCAGGTCGAGGCGATGACGATGGGCGACCGCGTGGCGGTGATGAGCATGGGCGTCCTCCAGCAGATCGACCGCCCGCAGCAGCTCTACGACGAGCCAGCCAACCTCTTCGTCGCGAGCTTCATCGGCACGCCGCCGATGAACCTCTTCCGCGGGAAGGTTCGCATCGAGGACGACGATGTCTTCGTGGACGTCGGCCCGACGGCGCTGCCGGTGCGCTACGACGCGATCCGGGCGCTGGACGGGCGGGCGGTGGTCGTCGGAATGCGAGCCGAGGATCTCCATCCGGCCGCGGCGAGGCCGGAGCTGCCGACGCTCGACGCCACCGTCGAGCTCGTGGAGGCGCTCGGCTCGGGACTGATGGCGTACTTCCACATCGACGCCGAGGCGCCGCGCGCGGCAGCGACGCCAGGGGCTGGCGTCGAGCAGACCGAAGAGCCGGAGGAGGGAATCGCGCGGCCGAACCTCGTGGCGCACTTCCCGCCGCGAGTGGCGCTGACGCTTGGGGAGAAGGCTCCGGTCGCCGTCGACACCGCGAACCTCCATTTCTTCGACGAGGAGACGGGTGCGGCGCTTCGGTAACGCAGTCACGGCTGTCGCCGCGACTGCGCTGGCCCTTGCCGCTTCCGGCGCGGGCGCCCGCACTCCGGACCCGAGAGCGAGGCCTCCTGCGGGCGTAGAGCTCGCGGCGCTCGCTCAGCCGCCGGCCTACACGCCGTTCGCGTCGCAGCGCATCTACTTCGTAATGCCCGACCGGTACGCGAACGGCGACGTTGCGAACGACCGCGGTGGGCGCGCCGGCTCACGAACGCAGACGGGCTACGACCCCGCGGACTCGGGCTGGTACCACGGCGGCGACCTGAAGGGGCTCACCGGATCCTGCGTAGACACCCGGACGGGTCTGGCGCGCATCAAGGACCTCGGCTTCACCGCGATCTGGATCGCTCCCGTGGTCGTCCAGCGCTCGGTGCAGGGTGACAGCGCCGCCTACCACGGCTATTGGGGCCTCGATTTCACCAACGTCGATCCGCACCTGGGCTCGAACGAGGACTTCGCCGCGTTCGCCGACTGCGCGCACAGCCTGGGCCTCGAGATCTACCTCGACGTGGTCGTCAACCACACGGCCGACGTGATCCTCCTTGCCGGGGGAGGGGGCTTCCGCAGCGCCGACGACGTGCCCTATCGCGACTGCAGGGGACGGGCGTTCTCGGCCCAGCGCTACGCCGGCGGGAAGCGCTTCCCGTGCGTCTCGCCGCGTCACCAGCCACGCGAGCCCGTCGTTCTCTCGAACAAGGGGGCGAAGAGGCCGACCTGGCTCAACCAGGTCACCCGTTACCACAACCGGGGCGACATCGACTTCTCGAGCTGCTCGCCCAGTTGCCTTGAGCAAGGGGACTTCTTCGGGCTCGACGACCTCTTCACCGAGCAGCCGCTCGTGGTGGACGGGCTGGCGCAGGTCTACGGCGACTGGATCCGCCGGTACAAGGTCGACGGGTTCCGCGTGGACACGGCGAAGCACGTCGACCGCGCGTTCTTCAGAGCCTGGACCCCGAAGATCCGCGCTGCGGCGCGCGCTGCGGGTGTCCGCGACTTCGAGATCTTCGGCGAGGTCTTCGAGACGGACGCGGTCGCGCTCTCGTCGTTCGTGCGCGATCGCGCCGTCCCGAATGTCATCGACTTCCCGCTCCAGGACGCGCTCGTTCGCTACGCGGGCGGCTCGGCCGGGGCGAAGGGGATCTCGTCTCGCCTGGCCGACGACGACTATTTCCGCGGGCCGAACGGCGTCGCTCCCACGCCGGCGACGTTTCTTGGCAACCACGATGTGGGGCGCGCCGCGCTGAAGATCAAGGAGCAGGGCGGCGGCGAGGGCGGCGAGCTCTTGAAGCGGGACCTTCTCGGGCACAGCTTGCTCTACCTGCTTCGCGGTGCCCCCGTCGTCTACTACGGAGACGAGGTCGGAATCATCGGTCGGGGAGGAGACAAGGCGGCGCGGCAGGATCTGTTTCGGACGGCCGTCCCGGAATGGCGAACCGAAGAGCGGGTCGGCTCGGCGCCCGTCGGAAGCGGATCCTCGTTCGACGCGGCCTCGCATCCCGTGGCGAATCACCTTCGCTCACTCGCAGCGCTCCGCAGCGCGCACCCGGCGCTCGCGACCGGCGCTTCCTTCATCCGCCACGCGCAGCAGGGTGTGCTCGTCGTGAGCAGGATCGACGGGGATGCTCGGCGGGAGTACATCGCCGCGTTCAACGCGGGTGAGGAGCAGGCCCGCGTGAGCGTGCAGACGGCGACGCCTTCGTCGTCGTGGGCGCCGCTTGTCGGCGTCGCTCCTCCGGCGGGCGGCGCGAGCGGCCGCCTGACGCTCGTCGTTCCACCGCTCGGCGCCATCCTCCTCCGTGCCAACGCCGAGCTTCCCCGACGCGGTGCTGCCCGTGCGGCGCTCCGCGCCGAAGCCGACGAATTCACGGATCTCACGCGGCTCACGGCGACTACCACGACGCCTGACCCCGTGAGCGTGACCTTTGCCGCTCGCCGCGCGAAGTCGAGGCAATGGCAGCGACTGGCGAGCGACGACGGCGCTCCGTATACCGCGTTCCTGGATCCTCGGCGCTATCTGCGCGGGGAGCGCGTCCACGTTGTGGGAGTCGTGCGCGCGAGCGACGGCTCGGTCTCGACCTCGCCGGTGATCGCTATCCGGGTGCGCAGATGAGCACGGCCGTAGAGTCCCTGATCGCCGCGCGCGACAGCTCCGGGCGGCGGTTTGCGTACCGCCCCGCGGCGATCCTGGGCAATGGGTCGCTGCTCGTCACGGTGAGCGACCGGGGCGAGCTCGAGCGGTTGTTCTGGCCGAACGTCGACCACGGGCAGCATTTGGGCGAGCTCCGTCTCGGTTTAGACCTGGACGGCCAGACCTGTTGGCTAGACGAGGAGCCGTTCGCCTGGAGGCAGGCGTACAGCGACGGCTCGTGCGTGCTCGTCACGACTGCACGTCACGACGACATCGCCCTCGAGGTGACGGATCTCGTCACGCCGGGAGAGCCGGTTCTCGTCAGGGGCGTGCGCTCGGTGGGCGCGCAGCGGCTCATCGTCCACATCGCTCCGAGCTTGGACGGAGACCCGCGCAGCGTTGCCGCATACGTCGATCCGGCCACCGGCGCGCTCGTTTTCTATCTCCGTGACGTCGCGCTCGCGGTGACCCTCCACGCTCGCGAGACGACTGCGACGCTGCGAGAGGCGAACGGTGGAGAGGTCACGGACGACGTGGTGGTGCATCGCGCGCCTGTGGAAGGGTGTCTCACCGGCGCCCTCGCGGCCGGAGAGACGGCTCTCGTCCTCGCCGCGTTCGGCGCGACGCCCGACGAGGCGACGGCGAGGCTCACCCGCCCGGGCGCGGTCGGCTTCGACGTTCTCGCCTCGGAGCGCGTGCGCTACGACGCGGAGGCGATCGCGCTCGCGGCGCCGTCGGCGCCGGGGCCGGCCGAACTCCCGGATCTCTACGCGAGGTCGGTGCTCGTCCTGGAGCAGCTGACCGACCGGCAGACGGGTGGCGCGATCGCAGCGCCGGAGTTCGATCCCGCGTTCGAGCAGTCCGGCGGCTACGGCTTCGTCTGGCCCCGGGACCTCGCCTATTTGGTCCTCGGCTTCCTCGCCGCCGGGCGGGAAGACCTCGCTCGACCGGCGCTGCGCTGGCTCGCACGCGAGCAGGCGCCCGAAGGCCTCTGGCTCCAGCGCTACTGGACGGACGGCTCACTCGCCCCGAGCTGGGGCCTGCACCAAGTCGACGAGACGGGAGTCGTCGCCTTCGCCTACGAAGCCGCCTGGCGGACGCTCCGCGACGCCGCTCTCGACCGGGAGCTCTGGCCGTCCGCCCGCGCCGCCGCCGACTTCTTGTGCGCGTTCGTCGATCCCGAGACAGGGCTGCCGCTCCCCAGCGTGGACCTCTGGGAGCAGACGGACGGCCAGCACTCCTACAGTGCGGCTGCGACCTACGGCGGGCTCACCGCCTGCGCCGCGATGGCCGGCCGTCACGAGCCGGGCCTGACCTCGCGGTATCTCGAGGCCGCAGAGCGCGTTCGGATCGGGATCGAGGAGCATCTCTGGAGCGAGCGGCACGGCCGCTACCTCCGCTCGCGCTGGGTCGCGCGCTCGGACGCGCTCGGCGCGGAGCCGCCTGCCATCTTCGACCGCCGCATCCGCTATCCGACGCGGGCTGTGCGAAGCGTGGATCCCGAGGACTCCCGTGTGGACAGCTCGCTGCTCGGGCTCTCCTGGCCGTTCCGCGCCGTTGATCCCGCGTCACCTCGGATGCGCTCTACCATGGACGCGGTCAGGCGAGAGCTGCAACTGCCGGACGGTGGCGTTCTCCGCCACGAAGACGACGACTACGCTGGTGGAAACCCCTGGCTGATCTCAACGCTCTGGCTCGGCCTGGCGGAGCGGCAGACCGGGGATGAGCAGGGGCTCGGACGCGCTCTCGAATACGCGCTGGCGCGGCGGACGGCGCTCGGGCTCCTTCCCGAGCAGGTCACGCGCGATGGTGACCCCGCCTGGGTGGTTCCGCTCGGCTGGAGCCACTCGATGCTGATTCTCGCGGCGCGGCCGGAGCTGGCGCTGATCTCGGACGGCGCCTGATCCACGGTTGGGAGCGCCGCATGCTCGCCCGTTGTAGGGGCGGGCATGTCCAGCCCCTATCGAGTAGGCGTGCTCCCTCGCCTCTCTCGCCTCTCGCTCGTCGACGGAAGAGCGAGGGCGAGGCAAGCCTCGCCTCTACGAGTCGTCGTCGACGCCGAGCTCTTCGCGGACTTCTGCCACGTCGCCGTCGCCCGCGTCCTCGCCGCCCTCTTGAACGCGCTCGCGGGTATCCGCCTCGTCCTCGGCATCAGGCGCGTCTAACGGGTCGTGCTGCGGAGCGATCCACTTGTCGGACTCGGGAATCTCGTTCATGGGATGCGTCTCCCCGCGCCGCGCCTCACGTAAACGCCGACTACCGTCCCCGACGTGCTCCTGCGGATTCCCCAGCCGTACGACTTTCACCTTTCCACGGCGCGCTTCCGCGACTTCGGCACGGACGGGGCGACCGTCTGGCACGAGGACGGCCTTTACCGCGTCGTCGACGGGCACGAGGTGCGCGTCGAAGCAGCGCCAGGTGGGGTTCGTGTCGAGCCGGCGAGCCCCGAGGCGGCGGCGGAGGTCTCCCGGCTGCTCGGACTCCCGTTCGACCTCGATCCGTTTCGCACGTGGGCTGCTCGCGATGCGGTCTTGGGCCCGATCGTGGAGACGCTCCGCGGCTTCCGGCCGACGCTGAACCCGCGTCCGTTCGAGGCGCTGGTCGTCGCGATCACGACGCAGCAGATCTCGTTGCGCGCGGCGGCGGCGATCCGTGGACGCTTCGTCCAGCGTTTCGGAGTGAGGCACGATCTCACCTGGGAGTTTCCGGCTCGCGAGCTCGTGGCCCTCGCCGACCCGCGGGAGTTCCCTGCGCTCGGGTTCTCTCGGACGAAAGCCGAGTACGTGGTCGGGCTCGCGCGCTCCGAGCTCGACCTCGACGCGCTCGAGGCGCTCGACGACGACGAGGTCATCGCTGCGCTGACAGCGCTCCCGGGACTCGGGCGCTGGACCGCGGACTGGTTCCTCGCGCGCCACCTCGCCCGCCCGCACGCCTGGCCCGCGGGTGACCTCGGCGTGCGCAAGGCGGTCTCGGCGTTCTACGCTGACGGCCGCCCGCTTTCGATCCCGGAGGTCCGAGCCATGGGTGACCGCTTCGCTCCGTTTCAGAACCTGTCAGCCCAGCACCTGCTCGTCGCCGCGAGGATGGCCGGGTGACCAACGCTCGCTTTGGGCTCGCGTACGCGGG
>JACCTK010000136.1 GCA_013812465.1 Actinomycetota bacterium | reverse complement strand
GTCGCGCCGCCCAACGTGCGGAGCGGGGGAAACGCATCCGGGAGGTCGGGGCCGACGAGCTGGAAGAGCTGCTCGGGATCGGGAACGTCCTTGAGTCGATGCCGACCCAGCGACCGGAACGACAGGGCGGATTCGGGCTCGGCGCCGGCCAGGTCGCGTGTAGCTCGGGAGACGATGATCTGATCCCCGTGACCGGCCGCGCAGATGCGCGCCGCGAGGACGACGTCCATTCCGACATACCCCTCCTCGCCGAGCTCGGGCTCGCCGGTGTGGATGCCGGTCCTGACTCGTAGCGCCGCCTCGGCCGGCCACGGCTCGGCGGCGAGCGCCTGCTGAATCTCGGCTGCGGCTGCCACCGCGTCGCGCGCGCGGGAGAAGGCGAGAAAGGCGCCGTCTCCCGCCCAATCGACCTCGTGTCCGCCATGAGCAGTCGCTGCCGCGCGAACAAGCTCGCGCATGCGTCTCCGCAACTGGGCGAAGCGGTCTCCGAGGGTATGCAGGAGGCGGGTTGATCCCTCGATGTCGGCGAAGAGCAGCGTCACTGTTCCACTCGGCAACGCCTTGCGCGAATCGTCACCTCCGGACACGTCTCCCGAGTGTACGAGCCATTCAGGTGTGCGAACAGGATCTCTCGACGCTCGCTCTACACTGGGCGGCGGTGTTCGACACGCTCTCCGACAAGCTCCAAGCGACCCTCGGCGGCCTCGGCCGAGGCGGGCGGCTCGACGAGGAATCGGTCTCGAAGGCGATGCGGGAGATCCGACTCGCGCTGCTCGAGGCCGATGTCAACTTCGAGGTCGCCAAGGACTTCACGGCTGCCCTGAAGGAGCGGGCGCTCGGGCAGGACGTCTTGAAGAGCCTGTCTCCCGGCCAGCAGGTCGTGAAGATCGTCCACGAGGAGCTGACCGCGCTGATGGGCTCGGGGGACTCGCGGCTTGCATTCGGTCGTCCTCCGACGGTGATTCTGCTCGCCGGGCTCCAGGGATCCGGCAAGACGACGACCGCCGCCAAGCTGGCGCTCCTGCTGCGCAAGGAAGGTAAGCGGCCGGCGCTCGTCGCCTGCGATCTCCAGCGCCCTGCTGCCGTCGAGCAGCTCGAGCAGCTGGGCCGCCAGATCCAGATTCCGGTCTACCGGCTGGACACGAAGGACGCCGTGGCGGCAGCGCGCCACGGGCTAGACGCCGCGCGTCGCGATGGTCTGGACGTCGTGATCGTCGACACCGCAGGGCGCCTGCAGATCGACGAGGAGCTGATGGACGAGCTCCAGCGCGTCCGCGACGAGACGAAGCCGACGAACGTCCTCTTGGTCCTCGACGCGATGACGGGCCAGGAGGCGGTCGCGGTCGCGCTCGCGTTCCAGGAGCGGATCGCGTTCGATGGGGTCGTGCTGACAAAGCTCGACGGCGACGCGCGAGGTGGCGCGGCGCTGTCGGTGCGGGCGGCTACGGGTCGCCCGGTCAAGCTCGCGTCGGTCGGCGAGAAGCTCGACCAGCTCGAGTACTTCCATCCCGATCGGATGGCGTCCCGGATCCTCGGCATGGGTGACGTGCTCACCCTGATCGAGAAGGCCGAGGCCGCGGTCGAGCTCGACGATCAGGAGGAGATGGAGCGCCGGATGCGCGCCGGCGAGTTCACCTTCGACGACTTCCTCTCGAGCTATCGCATGCTGCGCAAGATGGGGCCGTTGCAGGGTGTGCTCAAGCTCGTTCCCGGTCTCGGCAAGCAGCTGCAGGGGCTCGACGTGGACGAGAGTCAGCTCGCGCGGGTAGAGGCGATCGTGCTCTCGATGACGCCCCACGAGCGGGCGGTCCCGCATGCGATCAACACCCAGCGCAGGCGCCGCATCGCCGCCGGCAGCGGGACGACGCTCGACGAGGTGAACAAGCTCATGGCCGCGCGCAAGCAGATGGCGAAGATGATGAAGCAGATGGGAAAGGGGAAGATGCCCTCGCTGCCGGGGATGCCGCCCGCGGGCCGGCGTTGAAAACGGGCACAATCTCCCTCTACTCAAAACCGCTTTCAAGGAGAAGAATGGCTGCAAGGATCAGGTTGACGCGCGTCGGGTCGAAGAAGAACCCGATCTATCGCGTGGTCGTGGCCGACTCGCGCTCGCCGCGCGATGGCCGTTTCATCGAGATCATCGGGCGCTACAACCCGCAGACGGACCCGTCCACGATCGAGCTCGACGAGGACAAGGTCAAGGAGTGGCTCGAGAAGGGCGCGCAGCCGTCCGAGCCTGTTGCGAGGCTCATCAAGGTCGCGGGCATCAGCTAGATGCTTGATCGGCAATTCACGGCGGGCCGGATGACGGCCACGACACGGCGCCGGATCGCCACCACCCTCCCTCGCCGTCCAGGCTCACCAGCCTGCACGGCGAGTGAGTGCGTCGCCCGGCTTGGTCGTGACCGCCCCCGACCGCGCGTCAACTCCCGATCAAGCATCTAGTGCCACGTCTTGACCGGCAACGTCCTCTGACGCGTAGGGGCGAGGCTTGCCTCGCCCCTACCGTGTTGCGACGTGGCTGAGCTCCTGGAGAGGATCGCGCGGCGGCTCGTTGACGAGCCGGATGCCGTTCGTGTCGAGACCGAAGAGCGCGAGGACACGGTCGTGTTCCGTCTCTTCGTCGCCGCCGACGACGTGGGCAAGGTCATCGGGAGGCAGGGGCGGATGGCGCGCGCTCTTCGCAGCATCGTGCGGGCGGCCGGCGCGAGGGCCGAGGAGCGCTACGTGCTCGAGATTGCAGGCTGATCCGCCGGGCGCTTTCGTGCGGGTGGGCCGTGTTGGCCGGCCGCACGGTCTCGACGGCGCGTTCGTGGTCGAGGACGCGAGCGAGGACGCCACCCGCTTCGACGTCGGCGCCACGCTGCACGTGAATGGAGACGAGGCCGTCGTCGTCCTTTCGCGGCGGGTGGGCCGGGGACGGCCTGCGATCAAGCTCGACCGCGCAGTCGAGCGCGACGCGGAGCTGGCGGTCCCGCGTGACGAGCTGCCGCCAACCGAGGACGGGTCGTACTACGTCGCCGACCTCGTAGGCCTCGAGGTCGTCGAGACGGAGGGCGAGTGGCTGGGCGTCGTCACGGACGTCCTGCCCGGGGTCGCGAACGACGTCCTCGAGCTCGACACCGGGCTCTTGCTCCCGCTCGTCGGGGACTGTGTCCGCGATGTTGACCTCGTGCAGCGGCGGATCGTCGTAGCGTCCGGTTTCGCGGACCACCGGTAACCTCGGACCCACTTGAGACTCGACATCTTCACCCTGATCCCGGGCGCTTTCGACTGGCTCAAGGAGCGACGTCCTGTGGCTGCCGTGCTCGGGAACGGACTCGAGCTGAACTTCTTCAACTACCGCGACACGACGCCGCTCAGCGCCGCGCAGGTCGACGACGAGCCGTATGGGGGCGGCCCGGGGATGGTGCTGCGCGTGGACGTTGTCTCGGCTGCGTTCGACGAGGTCTACGGAGGCGTTCCCGAACACAGGGTGGTCGCGCTCACCCCGGCGGGCCGCCTGCTCGACCAGGAGCTCGTGGAGGAGCTCGCGACAGAGCCGGCCCTGACACTTCTTTCCGCGCGCTTCGAGGGCTTCGACCAGCGCATCCTCGATCACCTCTCCACGGACACCGTGTCGATCGGCCCGTATGTCCTCTCGGGCGGCGAGATCCCCGCCATGGCGCTCGTCGATGCGGTGGCGCGCAGGCTCCCCGGCGCCCTTACGGAGGGTTCCGGCGAGGTGGAGAGCTTCTCGATCGCGCTGAACGGCGGGCTCGAGTACCCGCACTACACACGCCCGGCCGATTTTCGAGGCTGGCGTGTTCCCGAGGTGCTTCTCTCCGGCGACCATGGTCGCATCGCCACCTGGCGCCAAGAGCGGATTCGGAGCGTCGCGTGACCGAGCCGCGCGACCGCTGGGCGGTCGAGACACCGCCGGACCCTGATCGGGACGGCTCGGAGCCGCCGGACTGGCCCGGCCCCGAGGAGAGCCAGTCGCGGGATGTTCCACCCCCGGCTCCTCCGTTCTCGTGGCCGACCTCGGAAGACGAGCCGTCGAAGCACGAGTTTCATCACCCGCTCGACCGGGTCACTGGAAAGCTTCCGCGCCGACTGCGCATCGCCGTCGACTGGATCGTCACCATCGTCGGCGCGATCGCGATCGTCCTCGGCATCAAGGCGGCGGTGGTCAATCCCTACCGGATCCCCTCGTCATCGATGGAGCCCACCCTGCACTGCGCACGGCCGGCCGCGGGCTGCGAGACGCGGTTCTCTGATCGCGTGCTCGCCAACCGCTTCATCTATCGCTTCTCCGATCCGGATCGGGGCGATGTGGTGGTGTTCGAGACCCCACCCCAGGCGCAGGTGAAGTGCGGGGCAGGAGGGACGTTCGTGAAGCGGATCATCGGGTTGCCGGGAGAGACCGTCGGGATTCGGCTGCGCCGCGGGGCGGCGTTCGTGTACATCGATGGCCAGAGGCTGGAGGAGCCGTACATCGAGCAGGATCGCAGGGACATCGGGCCCGAGGAGCGCTTCCGCGTGCCTCTCGACCACTACTTCGTCATGGGCGACAACCGTTCGCAGTCGTGCGACTCGCGCGTCTGGGGGTTCGTGCCCGAGGGGAATCTGATCGGCAAGGTCTTCATGACGTACTGGCCGCCCAACCGAATCTCGTTTCGCTAGCGGTCTCTCCAGGGCGATCAAAGGGAATCTTCTGTAGGGCGAGGCTTCCTCGCCCTCGTTCGTCGGGTGGAACTTCGAGGGCGCGGCGAGCCTCGCACCTACGACGGTCTTCGTGTTCCACTCAAACGCGTACTCCGCGTTCCGCTAGCATTCCGACCCGGCCGAAAGGCCTCCTTACGATGAACGCGATCATCGAGAGCCTCGAGCAGCGCAACCTGCGCACGGACCTTCCTCGGTTCAAGGCGGGGGATACGATGCGCGTGCATTTCAAGGTGATCGAGGGGAATCGCCAGCGGATCCAGGTCTTCGAGGGCATCTGCATCAAGCGCCAGGGCTCCGGCTTCCGGGAGACCTTCACCGTCCGCAAGCAGTCGTTCGGCGTCGGGGTCGAGCGGACGTTTCCGCTCCATTCGCCGAAGATCGAGAAGCTCGAGTTGATGACGGTCGGCGACGTCCGCCGCGCGAAGCTCTACTACTTGCGAAACAGAGTGGGTAAAAAGGCGCGCGTCCGCGAGCTCCGACAGAGCTAGCGTCTATCCTCGACGGGTGGCCGAGAGCTCCCTTCGAGATGAACAGCCAGGTCGCGTCGCGGCGCCGAGCACCGCAATGCCGCGTTCTCAGTCGCGCCTATATCGACCTGATATGGGCACTCCCTGCGTCCTTGCCTCGCGGCGCCCAGCATCCGCCTCGCGGCGGGCGATCATCTCGAAGTGAGCTTCTCGACCGGCCGGCGGCTTCTCGCTCACGATCGGCGCCTCGGCGTCCGCTATGTCGCAGGCGCCGACGAGGCGGGTCGCGGCTCACTCGCGGGGCCACTCGTCGTCGCGGGCGTCCTGCTCGACTACGAGACGCTGCGCGGTGCGAGGGTTCGTCCGCTTGCGAGGTTGAACGACTCGAAGCAGGTCGGTCAGGTCGAGCGCGAGGAGCTCTTCCATGCGGTCGTCAGCTGCGCGGCGCAGATCAGCGTTCGCGTGATTTCCGCTGCCGAGATCGACCGCTCCGGCCTGCACCGTTCGAATCTGGACGCGCTGCGTGCGGTCCTCGCCGATCTCCATCCGCCGGCAGACGCCTGTCTCGTCGACGGATTCCGCCTCGGTCCGGCCGCACCGCCGCATCGGGCGCTCGTTGACGGTGACGCGCGAAGCGCCGCCATCGCGGCGGCCTCGATCGTGGCGAAGGTCGTCAGAGATCGGGTGATGCGGCGTCTCGACGCCCTCTACCCGCGCTATGGCTTCATTTCTCACGTTGGCTACATCACGCCTGCACACTCGCGAGCGGTTCGGATCTTCGGACCCTCGAGCCTCCACCGCCGCTCCTTCCGGGCCCGCTGCTACGAGGCGGCGTGAATCGCGGCGAGCGCCGCGCCCTACGCCACTATCGGTTGCGCGGCTACCGCCTGCTCGAGGCCAATGCCAGGGCTGGCGGCTACGAGCTCGACCTCGTCCTGCGCAGAGGGAGGCGCCTACTCGTGGTCGAGGTGAAGGAAAAGGGCGGAGACGGCTTCGGGCACCCGCTGGAGAT
>JACCTK010000115.1 GCA_013812465.1 Actinomycetota bacterium | reverse complement strand
CGCCGAGCCATGGATGCTCGCGGATCTCGTCGACCTCGGTCGGGCTCAGCGGGCCTGGCTTGATCAGCGTCGAGCTCGGGATCCCGATCATTCCGATGTCGTGGAGCCGAAAGCCGAACGCAAGCTGAGGGTCGAGCAGGAGCTCGGGCACCACCCGTTCTGCCAGCGCCACCGCCAGGCGCGTCACCCGCTCCGTGTGGGCGGCGGTCTCGCCGAACTCTCCCCGCCGGTAGTCGTGCAGCTCGAGCGCGCGAGAGAGCGCCTCGACGGTCGAAGCGCCGTCGGAGACGGCCTCGGCCTGGAGCGTCATGGATGTTGTCTCGGTCTCAGCCACAGCGAGGCGAGTCCCGCGTCCGTCGCAGGCCCCGGGTGAGCATCGACGTCCGGCCGGATGCAGTCACTCCCCCATTAGGGGGTATGCGTCGGACGGCATTCCGGTCGATCCGCTGGGAGACGCGGCCGAACGCGATGAGAGAACGCGGCCTCGCGCTGCGCGCTCGCCTGGCCGACGAGTCCGGGATCGCGCTCGCGATGGCGCTCGGGGTCTCGCTCGCTCTGACGATCACCGTGACCTCCGTGCTCACCTTCTCGGCGGCTGGTGCCCGGGACTCCCAGCGGGTCAACTCGGGCCAGAAGGCCTATGCGCTTGCCGAGGCCGGCGTCAACAACGCGCTCGCGGTCCTGAATGCGAACTATCCGGACACGGTCTATGGCTATCCCGGCCCGTACTGCGTGCTCAATCCGCAAACGCCGCCGGCCGACTTTCCGGGAACCGAGCCGAGCTTCGCTGCGTGTGCGGCCTCGACTCCGTTTACGAGCACTCCGGATCCCTCGCGGCCGAACGAGACTGTCACCTGGTGGGGGCGCATCCGCGCGATCCCCGGTCTCGGGTACGCCTTCGTCGTCCAATCGGCGGGAAGCGTTCCGAGCCCCACAGGTCCCGGAGCAGCGCCTGTGACCCGCACGGTGTAGGCGAAGATCCCCGTCGTGATCGGACCGGAAGCGGATCCCGCACCCGATGTACTCAACTGGCTCTACTCGGTTACCGATGCGACGGTGCTCCAGTCCGTGGACGTCCGCTCGCCCTTCTACACGAGCGGCAATCTCACCCTCGGGAACGGCGCCAACGTCTACGCGCCGATCTACGTCACCTGCGTGACACCGCCCCTGCCGGCGCCGAGCACGAGCTCGCCCTGCCCTTCTACGGCCGGGAACGTGCGGATGGAGAACACGGCCAAGATCCACCAGGGGGCGACGATCGCGATCGGCGGCCGCCTGGATCAGACCTCGCCCCAGAACACGGTCGGCACGAGCTCCGCCCGGCTGAGCGAGGCGCACATCGTCAACGGCTGCTCGTCGAAGACGAGGGCCTACAACGCCGCCTGCAAGTGGGATCAGCACTCCGTCTACGTGAATGCTTCGAACCGGGACTTCGCGATGCCGGCCGACCCGGTGCAGAGCCGGCCGGTGATCGACTGGAACTACTGGTACCAGTTCGGCTCGCCCGGCCCCGCGGCCGCCTTCGGCTGCGAGTCGGGAACGACGCCGATGCTCGAGTCCCCGGGATCAACCGCACTCGACAACAGCGTCCCAACCGTCTTCAACCTCGTCCAGGGCACGAGCTACTCCTGCAAGACGCTCTCCGGCGAGCTGACGTGGGACGCGAGCTCGAAGACGCTCACCGTGAGCGGCACGATCTACATCGACGGCAGCGCGAAGGTGGAGAAGAGCTGGGGCGGTCAGGACGCGGCGCTCTACCAGGGGCAGGGCACGATCTACCTCTCGGGGTCCTTCCTGCTCAAGAACACGAGCCTCTGCGCGGTCATCGCCGCCAATGGAAGGGACTGCAACATGGTGACGAGCGCCTGGGACCCGAACGCGAACGCGCTGATCGTGGTCGCGAAGAGCAGGGGCACCGACGCGGGCGTTCAGGCGACTGCCGACAACAACAGCGTCGAGGTCAAGAGCTCGCAGTTCCAGGGCGCCCTGAGCGGCGAGCACGACCTGATCAGCGAGACGACGTCCAAGGTGCAGGGCCCGATGATCAGCTTCCAGGGCGGGCTCCACCTCGAGCAGACCACGGGCGCGACCTTCCCGGACATCCAGTTCGCTCCGTACGGCGCGCCGGGAGCGCCGCCTCCACCGACCGTGCTGCTCGCCCCGCGCGAGTTTGGCGGCGGTTGAGTATCTCTACCGAGGGATCCGTCTACCCCTTTCTGGGGGTAGTAAAATGCCAGGCGATCAGCGATTCTTCGGAGATGCGGCGGAGCACGACCTTCTCGCGCGGGCTCCCCGCGCGCGCACGACTGCGTGGGAGACTCGGCGACGAGTCCGGGAGCGCGCTCGTGATGGCGCTCGGGATCATGCTCGTGCTGACGATCGTGATCACGACCGTCGTCACCTTCACCGCCGCCGGAGCACGCGACTCCAACCGGGTCAACGCGGGCCAGAAG
>JACCTK010000047.1 GCA_013812465.1 Actinomycetota bacterium | reverse complement strand
TACCTGCAGACGGCTCCGCACCTGGCGATCATCCCCGGCGTCGCGATCGTGATCTCGGTTCTCGGCTTCAACCTGATCGGAGACGGGCTGCGCGAGGGGCTCGACCCGAAGCTCAGAGGTCGCTGACCATGCTCGAACCACTGCTGTCGGTGGAGGACCTACACGTCGAGTTCTGGACGAGCCGCGGGACCGTCTATGCCGTGAACGGCATCTCGTTCGAGGTCGCAGCCGGCGAGACCCTCGGCATCGTCGGCGAGTCCGGCTGCGGGAAGAGCGTGACCTCGCTGGCCCTGCTCGGCATCCTCTCCCGCGCAGGGAGGGTCACCAGCGGCAGCGCGATCTTCGGTGGGCGCGACCTGCTGACGCTCGACGACCGAGAGCTTCGGAAGATTCGCGGGCGGGAGATCGCGATGATCTTCCAGGATCCGATGAGCTCGCTGAACCCGGTTCTCACGGTCGGGCGCCAGATTCGGGAGGCTCTGGAGACGCACTTCGACATGGAGCGCCGGCCGGCCGATCGGCGCGCCACGGAGCTGCTGGAGCAGGTCGGCATCCCGAGCGCGAGGCAGCGGCTCGAGGACTACCCACACCAGTTCTCGGGGGGGATGCGGCAGCGCGCGATGATCGCGATGGCTCTGGCCTGCGAGCCGAAGCTGCTCATCGCGGACGAGCCGACAACCGCGCTCGACGTCACCATCCAGGCCCAGATCCTGGATCTCCTACGCGAGCTCGTCTCCGGCGACACGTCTCTGATTCTCATCACGCACGATCTCGGGGTCGTCGCGGGGATCTGCGAACGGGTCCACGTGATGTATGCGGGCACCTTCGTCGAGACGGGCTCCGCCGACCAGGTCTTCGCGGCGCCGCAGCATCCGTACACCTACGGCTTGCTGCGGAGCGTGCCGCGACTCGATACCGCACGGCGGCAAGCGCTGGAGCCGATCGCCGGCTCGCCGCGAAACATGCTCAGCCCGCCCGATTCGTGCCCGTTCTCGCCGCGCTGTCCGAATCGCATCCAAGTGTGCACGGAGGTGCTCCCCGAGCTCGAGCCGGTCGAGCCCGGGCACCGGATCGCCTGCTTCAACCCCGTCCCCGCAGACCTCTGGAGGCGGCAGCTCGAGGGTGCAGCGTGAGTCCGTTGCTGGAAGTCGACTCGCTCAAGGTCTACTTCCCGATCACGAGCGGGATCCTGCTCGACCGCCATGTCGGCGACATCAAGGCAGTCGACGACGTCTCACTCTCGATCGAGCGAGGGGACACGCTCGGGTTGGTTGGCGAGTCCGGCTGCGGGAAGTCGACGCTCGGCCGGGCGATCCTTCGGCTGTACGAGCCGACCGCCGGTCGCGTGATCTTCGACGGGCAGGACATCACGCACCTGAAGGAGAGCGCTTTGAGGCCGCTCCGGCGCCGTATGCAGATGGTCTTTCAGGATCCGTTCGCATCGCTCAACCCGCGTCACTCGGTCGGGCGGATCATCGGCGAGCCGCTTCGCATCCACTCCAGCACCGATCGCCGGTCGGAGACGGGAGCCCGCGTCCGGGAGCTGCTCTCCCTGGTCGGACTGCCGCCGGATGCCGTCGGTCGGTATCCGCATGAGTTCTCGGGTGGCCAGCGGCAGCGCATCGGGGTCGCGCGTGCCATCGCCCTCAATCCGGAGCTTCTCGTCTGCGACGAGCCGGTCTCGGCGCTCGATGTCTCGATCCAAGCTCAAATCATCAACTTGATGGAGGAGCTCCAGACCGAGCTCGGGCTGACCTACCTCTTCATCGCCCACGATCTGGCTGTCGTCCGCCACATCTCGGACCGGATCGCGGTGATGTATCTCGGCAAGATCGTGGAGGTGGCTCCGGCGGACGACCTCTACGTCAACCCGCTCCACCCGTACACGATCACGCTGCTCTCGTCGATTCCGATCCCGGATCCTCGCGTGGAGAGACGACGCCAGGCGATCCGGGTCGAAGGCGATCTGCCCAGCCCCGCGAATCCGCCCGCCGCGTGTCGTTTCCACACGCGTTGCCCGTTCGTGCAGCCGACGCGCTGCGCCGAGGACGAGCCGTTGCTCCGCTCACTCGACGGACACTTCGTCGCCTGCCACTACGCGGAAGACATCAAAGCGGGGCGGATCGTTCCTCACTCCTCTGCTTCGGACTCCCCCGTTCGAGCGAATCCCGCAGCCGCGTCCTAAAGCGCCTCGTCCGCACCGCCGATACCGGATGCGTGGACGCCGCTGAGCGTAAGGAGATCCTTGACCGCTACCGGGACCACAGCCGCCGCTTCGAGGCGGCTGCGGCGCGCCGCAGCTCACGCCGGCACGGCTCGGTCATCCCCTTCACGTCGCCCTCCACGCGTGAGGTCGGTCAGGATCCCACAGCGCGCGAGATCGAGGTGCTCCAGCTCGTCGCCGACGGACTGGTGAATCGAGAGATCGGCGAGCGCCTCTTCCTCTCGGAGGAGACGGTCAAGTCACACGTCCGACATCTACTCGCGAAGCTGCAATCGCGCAGTAGAGCCCACGCCGTAGCGGTCGGCTTCCGGCGTGGGCTCATTGCGTAGCTATACAACGACCCGTCTCATCTGCTCGCTCCATCGGGTAACCGGACGTCTACCCCGAAAGAGGGATGCCCGACCCTTCTGGAGAACTGAGGATGAGA
>JACCTK010000041.1 GCA_013812465.1 Actinomycetota bacterium | reverse complement strand
GCCCTGAGGGCCTGTCCGGAAAGTGGCTCAGGCCTGACATATGCGACGCACCACGATGCAGCGTCCTCAGTCGCCCCGATATGCCTGTATATCGGGACTCCTTGTGTCCTTGCCCCGCGGCACGTCTCACATGCCATCCACCGCGACCACTTTCCGGACAGGCCTTTGACGCGGCCGCTCTTCGTCCTCGGCGTCAGCCGCTCCGGCACGACGCTGCTCCGCGTCGTTCTCGACCGCTCACCCGGGATCGCGATCCCGGACGAGTCGTTCTTCATCCCGCTGCTGGCTAGACGGCATCGGGGGGAGGTCGATCGGGAGCGCTTCCTCGGCGACGTCAGCCGGCTGCCGCCGCCGGCCGCCTGGGGCCTCTCGGCAGCAGATGTAGCCGTGCGCCTGCGGCCGGGGATGCGCGCCGGCGAGGCGATCGCCGCGATCTTCGAGGCCCAGGCGGCGAAGGAGGGAAAGCCGCGTTGGGGGGACAAGACCCCGATGTACATGCGCCACCTGCCGCTTCTGGAGCGGCTCTTCCCGGGGGCCCAGTACGTCCATCTGATCCGCGACGGCCGCGATGCGGCGCTCTCGTTCCTGCGTATGCCCGAGGGGACGTTCACCCGGACCTGGGCGCATCCCGACACGGCTGCCGAGTTCGCCTGCCTGTGGCGGACGGAGATCGCCGCAGCGCGCGAGCTGGGGAGGCGGGTTGGGCCGTCCCGGTACTTCGAGGTTCGGTACGAGGATCTCGTCACCGAGCTGGAGGTGGTCGTAAAGCGGATCTGCGAGTTCGCCCACCTTCCCTACGAGCGTTCGATGCTCGAGTTCGCCGGCGCAGTCGACGTGTCCGAGAAGCCACACCAACAGCGGCTCCTCGAGCCTCCACGGTCTGGTGTTCGCGATTGGCGAACGCAGATGGCGGCCGAGGACGTAGGCGCGTTCGACGCGATCGCCGGCGACCTGCTCGCTGCGCTCGGGTACGAGCTTTCGAGACCGCCGACACCCTCAGCCGCGCGCCGGACGTTCGCCCTCGCCCGTTATCGCGCGACTCTGGGCGCCTGGAACGCCGCGGTCTCTGCGAACCAGCGCTCGCCGCTCTGGCGGCGCCGCCACCCTCCGCTCACGACGCTCGCTGCACGTCCCGGCCGCGGATAGCCAAGAGCCTTCCGTTCAGCGAGAAGAAGTACGTCTTCTCGGTCGCGATCCCGGGCGAGTACTTCCCGAGCGGGAGCCGCCACATGATCCTCCCGTCGGATGCGCGCACGGCGTACGTTCGCTTCTCGAGGGTCGAGACGAACACGTTCTCGCCGATCAGGACAGGCGCTCCCAGGATCCTGCCCTCGAGCTGGGTGCTCCAGAGCTCGTTTCCGCTGGTCGCCCGGAGCGCGCGGAGGCGGCCGTCGAAGCCGCCGACGAACACGCGACTGTCGGAGACAGCCGGGGTCGTGTAACCGAGGCCTCCCACGCGACCTGTCCAGGCGACGTTGCCGGTCTCGGCGTCGAGAGCCACCACCTTGCCCGAGCGCGCGACCGAGTAGATGCGCTGCCCGTCCGAGGACGGGCTCGCGTAGAAGCTCTCGTAGCGGAAGGTGTCGCGTCTGATGTAGGTCGTCCACAGCTCTCGTCCCGTCTTCCGATCGAGACAGACGAACGAGCCCGCATAGGTGGTGACGCAGACCCGCCCGCCGAAAACCGCGGGGCTTGCGTTGATGCGGCCGCCGGTTCGGTACGCCCAGCGCACGCTTCCGTTGACCGAGCGAACCGCGAAGAGCCGACCGTCGTGGGATCCGAAGTAGACGAGTCCGTCAACGGCGACCGGCGACGACTCGACCTTCCCGGCCGTCTGCACCTGCCAGAGCACGCGTCCTTTTTCACGGTCGAGCGCCGTGACGGTGCCCGCTTGGGAGCTGACGATCACCCGCGGCCCATCGATCGCCGGGCTGGAAGGCAGCGTCCCGCCGACGCGGCGGCGCCACTGCACCTTCCCCGACTCCGCGTCGAGCGCGTAGGTCGCCCCTTCGAAGGTGTTGACGTAGAGGTCGCCCTCGCAGTACGTCGGCGGGAACTCGATGTAGCTGCGAAGTCCGCGGGACCAGAGCGGCTTTCGTGCTGGAAGACCGAGTGGAGCGTCGGGGCGGGCGAGCGAGCGCTGCGGATCGGCCCCGAACGTGCGCCAGCAGCGCTTGTCGTAGGTCGGCTTCGGCGGCTTTGGCTTCGGCTTCGGCTTCGGAGGAGGATTCGGCACCGTGGGGAGCGTGGGGATGGGGACGGAAACGGTCACGTCGTCGAGCTCGGTATCGAGTGCGCCGCGCGGGCGGTCATTCGTGAGCCGGATCGCGAGCAGGAGCCCTCCCAGCGCCATGACGAGCACCGCAAGGCCGAGGATGATCCATTTGAGAGCTCTTCGCATGCGCAGGGGCCTGGCATTCGCGGCCGCAATTCAGTGTGCCAGCACCCGCGGACCTTCCCGAGGCAGCGCTATACCCGCCGCTACCAACGCGAAAACGCCCCACGTCAGCGGATCCTCGAAAAAGCCCGCGTACAGCAGCGAGTGCACGACGAGCACGAGCAGAACCGCCGCGAGCCCCACGCCGAAAATCCCTTCGCGCTTGGTGAGGAGCCAGAGCGCCCAAGCGCAGGCGCCGAGCAGCCAGAGATACAGGACGAAGCCGATAAGGCCGAGCTCGGCGAGCACGGTCAGCGGCGTCGTATGCGATGCGCTTCGCCGTCCGGTGCGGCGTCCCGCGGCCTCGCCGCTCGCGCGCGGCTGACCGCCGACGCCGACGCCGGCCGTCGGGTTGTCCTGGAAGACGTCGAGCGTGATCGAGATGAGCCGTGAGCGCCCGCTCGTCACATCTCGGGCCGAGCGGCCGTTCACCGCGTCCGCGGCGACGGCTGCGGCCGCCAGCGTCGCCACGAGAGCGCAGGCGACAAGGGCGATCCGGAGCCGGCGGTTGGCGCCTAGGAGGGCGATCGCGAAGGTCACGACGAACAGGGCGACGAAGCTCGACTGCGAGTACGAGTAGAAGAGCCCCGCGAAGAGCACCGCGATCAGAACCGCTATCGCCGCCCACTCCGCGGGCCGTCCGCGGCGTAGCCAGAGAACGACGAGCAGCACCGCGATGGGCACGACGAGATACCGCCCGTAGAGGCTCGGATCCTTGAATAGCAATGTGACCCGGAAGAAGCTCGTGTACGCGTTCGCGACCTCGAGATCGCGGGCGAAGAAGAGGGTGCGCGTCTGCACCTGCCACACGCCGATCGCCGCGAACATGACACCGAGGCCGACGAGCGTCACGAGCAAGGCTTTCGGCAGCCAGTCGGCGAAAGGTGAGCGCGCGACGACCGCGAGCCCTGCGACGAACGGAAAGACGAAGAAGGCGAGGACGACGCCTCCCTCGCGCTCGTCCTGCGTCCAGACAAACGAGACCGCGGTGAAAGCGACGAAGGCCGAGACGGGGAGCGCGAGCAAGAGCGGTGGAGGCGTCAACTGCGTGCCCCGGATCGTCCTGTACGCGAGCGCGAGCCCGGAGGAGGCGAGCACGAGGTAGAGGGGGAGGAGCAGGAACGCCTCCTCGGCTCCGACCTGAACAGGGATTCGAAAGGGCGCCGCCACGAGCAGAGCGACAGGGACCGCGGCCGGGTACCGCACGAGTGGGATGGCGCCGAGGGCGATTGCCGCGATGCCCACGGCAACGAGGACCACCCCCGCAGGATCGTTGAACAGCGTCGCGAGATCCTCGTCGCCGGCCAGCGAGCGGACGATGCTGAGGGTGGCTGCCCCCAGAAGCGCGAGTCCGAGAAGCGGAAGCGCGCGTCCGCGCGGCACGAGCACGAGCACCGACGCGAGCGCGCCAGCCAACGCGCAGACCTGGGCGGCGTCCGTGTGCTCCAATGCCTACGCGCCTACGACGTCGACCGCCCGATAGCCGAGTCGTCGCTCGATCTCCGCTACGAGCGGAAGGATTCGCTCGACTGCCTCGGGGTTCTGCCTACGCCACTTGTCCGGCTCGGGATCGGTGAGCGTCGTCCTCGCGGGCCTGCGGGCGAGCGCCTCCGCTTCCGCGTGCGCCTTCTCGACGAAGTCCAGGCCCAGCTGCCGGTACAGGCGCTGGAGCTCCGAGACCGGATCGGCGAGGAGATCCTCGTAGGCGACCTCGATCCAGCGAGCAGGCTCGATCCGGCCGCGCGCCGCGAGCGCCGCCTCGTTGCACGCGAGGTACTGCTGCGCGCAGATCTCCTCGAGCGATGCGGATCGCAGCTCCCGCCAACCGGGCACGAGGACGAGGCTCCAGAGGTTCCCGTTCAGGGGGCCGAGGCCGCTCAGCGGCTCGGGGAGCCGGTACTTCACGAACCTGGGCCGAGCCCTCCACGCCTCCATCAGCGAGCTCACGTTGTCCGCCGCCCGCCGGCGCAGGAAGACGAACGTCGCGCCGGGAAGCAGCGCCTCCAGATACGGGATGCGAAGGCAGCTCGCCGGGGTCTTGTCGACAAAGCGCCGACCGCGCGTCCACCAGCGAATCGCGAGCCGGACGTACTCGCGCTCGCGCTCGCTGACGTCGCTTCGGCCGAGCGCATCGGAGTCCCAGCCTCGATCACGGGGATGGTGGAACTCGTCCCAGAGGATGTGCCCCTCGCTCTGCACGGAGCGGAGCTCGGGGCTTCGCAGGAGCGCCTCGAGCAGGAGGCCCGTGCCCGAGCGTGGACAGCCGAGGATGAGGATCGGGCTACGTGGCGGAGGCGCCGCCGGGAGCACGGCGGACAGAGGTCGGGCGAGACGCGGGCCGCTCCGGCGGATGCGCCAGACGAAGCGGCGCGCCCCGAACAGCCGGTTCGACCGCATGCGCATGATCCTAGACGGACTCGCGTGCACGGCAGCAGTCGAGTGAGGTCTCAACGGCTGGTTGAATAGCGCGGTGCTCGACGGCCTCCAGCGCGCCCTGGTTCTCGCGCCGCACACCGACGACGGCGAGCTCGGCTGCGGCGGGACGATGGCGAGGCTCGTCGACGGGGGCTGCGAGGTGCGGTACGTCGCGTTCTCGATCGCCACCCGCTCACTGCCGCCGGGCTTCGAGCCGGACACTCTCGCGCGCGAGGTTCGCGAGGCGACGGCCGAGATCGGCATCCCCGAGGAGTGCCTGACCGTTCACGACTTCGACGTGCGCACCTTTCCCGAGCGCCGCCAGGACATCCTCGAGCTGCTTGTCGCGCTCTGGGAGGAGTGGCGGCCGGAGATCGTCTTCCAGCCCTCGCATCACGACGTTCACCAGGATCACCAGACGATCGCCCAGGAAGGGTTGCGGGCCTTCAAGCGGACGACGATCCTCGGCT
>JACCTK010000262.1 GCA_013812465.1 Actinomycetota bacterium | reverse complement strand
CCCGCGAGAGCCGTCGAGTCGCTGCGAAAAGCGCTGGCGATGGGCGCGGATCGCGCCGTGCTGATCTCGGACGACACCGCCTCCGGCTCCGATCTTCTCGGGACAAGCCGCGCGCTGGCCGCGGCGCTCGAGCGCGAGCAGGCCGATCTCGTCCTCTTCGGCCAGGCCTCGAACGACGGTGACGGCGCCGTGCTCTGGGCCGCAGTGGCCGACCGGTTGCAGCGCCCGTTGATCTCGCAGGTCGCCGCCCTCACCGTGGACGGGTCTTCCGTCTCCGGCAAGCGCCAGACGGAGCACGGCTACGACACGATCTCCGCTCCCTTGCCCGCGGTGGTCGCGGTTTCGGACGCGATCAACGAGCCGCGCTACCCCTCGCTCAAGGGGATCATGGGCGCGAAGACGAAGCCGCAGGAGACGTTGTCGCTGGCTGATCTGGGAGTGGACGCGAGCGAAGCCGGTGCGAAAACCACGGTGCGTGAGCTCGGGGCGCCTCCGGCGCGGGGAGATTCGGTCAAGTTCGAGGACGACGGGAGCGGGGCGCAGAAGATTCTCGAGTACGTCGTGGAGAAGCGGCTCCTGTGAAGTCACTGGTCTTTCTCGAGCACTACCACGGCGAGCTCGAGAAGGGCGGTCTCGGCGTCCTCGCGAAAGCCGCGTCGCTCGGCGAGGCGACCGGTGTCGTCCTCGGGCCCGGCGCTGCGGAGGTCGCAACGAAAGCGGGAGCGTTCGGCGCGTCCAAGGTGTACGTGTCCGATTACACCGCGCTCGAGTCGCCGCTGCCGCAGCCGCGCGTCGACGCGCTCGCCGCGCTCGTGGAGCAGTCCGGCGCTGACACGGTGCTCTTCGCAGCGTCCGTGCTCGCCGCAGACGTCGCCGCCGGTCTCGCGGCGCGCCTAGACGCCGGGCTCAACTGGGAACTGACTGATCTCGTCCTCGAGGGAGACGAGCTCATCGGCAAGCGCCCCGCGCTCGGCGACACGGTGCTCGTCGACGTCGGCTGGACCGCTACGCCGAGGCTCGGGATGGTGCGCTCGGGCGCGCTCGACCCCGTGGAGTCGGGTGGCACGGCCGAGGTGGAGCAGTTCGAGCCGACGTTCTCCGACTTCTCGACGCTTGCCACGCTCGTCGAGCAGACGCAGGAGGAGTCGAGCGGCCCTTCGATCGAGGATGCGGAGATCATCGTCGCGGGCGGACGTGGCCTCGGAGCTCCGGACGCGTTCTCGCTTCTCGAGGAGCTGGCGGCAGCGCTCGGCGGCGCGGTGGCCGCGACTCGCGCGGTCGTCGATGCAGGCTGGTATCCGTACGCGACGCAGGTGGGACAGACCGGAAAGACCGTCTCGCCGAAGCTCTACTTCGCCTGCGGGATCTCTGGCGCCATCCAGCACAAGGTGGGCATGCAGGGGGCCGGCACGATCGTGGCCATCAACAAGGACGCGAACGCGCCGATCTTCGACTTCTGCGACCTGGGCGTCGTCGGTGACCTGCACCAGATCGTTCCCAAGCTGACCGAGCTCGTCCGCGCGCACCGCGGCGGGTAGGAAACCCGTGGCCAGGCCGAGCGAGTTTCCGCCTCCGTTCGCCCCGATCGATGCGATCGCGCCGCCGACGGACCCCGCTCTAGAGCGGATCGAGGTCGGAGTGCTGATCGTCGGTGGCGGTCCCGGCGGGCTCGCCTGCGCCATTCGCTTGGGCCAGTTGCTCGAGGAGCATCCGGACGTGCGCGAGCGTTTGGGCGACGTTCCGGTGGCGGTCTTGGAGAAGGGCAAACAGCCGGGCTCCCATCTGCTCTCGGGGGCGGTGGTCAACCCTCGCCCTCTGCGCGAGCTCTTCCGCGGGCGCCTGACCATGGCCGACCTCCCGACCTACGGCGAGGTGCCGGGCGAGGCCGTGCACGTGCTGACCCGACGCTCCTCGTACCGGATCCCGCCGCCGCCGACGATGTGGAACCACGGAAACGTGATCCTGTCCGTGTCCGAGCTGGCGCGGTTCCTCGCCGAGCA
>JACCTK010000426.1 GCA_013812465.1 Actinomycetota bacterium | reverse complement strand
GTCTTGTGGAGCCGGTGTACAAGGGCGATGCGGCCGCGAAGCGGACGCCTTTAGGGATCTTGCGCGACCGGGATCCGCGCGAGCGGATCCCGGTCTGCGCCTAAAGGTCAGCCCGCCAGCCGAACCTGCACGAGCCGGTAGCCGGCGATGCCGCCGAGCCCCGGATCGCCCCTCCGGAACGCCTTGATGAAGAACTGCACGTTGAAGCCGCTACGCGGCTGCGGAAACGCGCTGTTCGGGACGAGCGTGAGCGTCACGAACCCATCTGCTCCCGTCGCCTGCGTTTGGCCCGACACGACTCTCGGCGTCGCGCGCATGAACACGAGCGCGCCGCGAACCGGCCGGTTTCCCCTGGCGGTGATCTTCACGCGCACCGTGATCGGCGCGGTGCGGCTCGTCACCGGGTTGGGGCTGAAGTTGACCGACGCGATGATGAGTCGATCGCCGCCCGCCCGCAGGTCCTCGACCGGCAGCGAGTTGCCAGGCGCCGGAGCCGGAGGCGGGGCTTGGCCGCCGCCGACGACGCCAGTCGGATTCGAGATCGCGGTCGTCCGGCCACGGTCGTTTCTCGCCGTCACCCGAACGCGAAGCGTCCGCCCGCTATCGCTATCGCGAACCTCGTAATCCGTGTCGTTCGCGCCCTGGATCTCGCTGCAGTTGTCGCCCTGCGCGTTGCAACGAAGCCAGGCGTAGGAGTACGTGATGGGCTGCTGGCCCGACCACTCGCCGCGATTCGCCTGCAAGGTGCTGCCAACGGTGGCCGTGCCCGTGATCGAGGGCTCCGTCCTGTTGGTCGGACCCGCCGAGGTGATCTCCGCGGTCGGATTCGAGGTTGCCGTGTCCTGACCGTCGGCGTTACGACCGATGACCTGGACGCGAAGCCGGAAGCCGGCATCGCCCTGACGCGCGACATAGGTGTTGTCGCTCGCGTTCGAGATCCGGTCGCAGTCGGATGCGTCCGGCGCGCCTTGGCCGTCGCAGCGGTACCAGCGGTACTCGTAGCTGATCGGGGCCGTCCCGGTCCATGTCCCTCGCGTCGCTCGCTGGACTTGACCGACACGAGGCTCACCGGTGATCCGGGGCTCCGTCACGTTGCTCGGCGCCACGGTTGTCGCCGCCGACGACGCGCCGGCGAGTGTCGCCGCGAACGCGGCGCCGATCAAGGCGACGAGCGTCGCGCCGCCGAGGATGCCGAGGTAGGCGCGATGCAGACCTCGCTGCTGGGTGGTTTTCCGCATGTTCAAGTCTCCTTCCCTCCGTTGCGTTCTCTCCGATTGCTTTCGGTGTCTACCCTCTGACGCCTGCGGCAATGCCTTGGTGGGAGACCCTTACGCAACGCTTACGACGGCCTCACAGAGCGCTTGCATCGTCCCGGCGAGGGATCGGGGGGCGAGGCGCCTGTATACTCCTCACCCGCTCATGGCCGTCCCCAAGCGGAAAACGTCTAAATCCCGGCGTGACAAACGCCGCGCACAACATGGGATATCCGTCCCGCGCGTTCAGGTGTGCCCGACTTGCAGGCAGCCGAAGCGGCCGCACCACGTCTGCCCGAACTGCAAGACGTACAAGGGCCGGGACGTCGAGCCTCTCGGCCTGTAGGTCGCTCGCCGCGCTGATTCGGCCGTGATACTGCGCCGATGATTCGGGTCGCGGTCGACGCGATGGGCGGAGACCGTGCGCCCGAGGAGATCGTCGCCGGCGCCGTCGATGCGGCCTCGGACGGAATTCGACCTGTTCTCTACGGGTCACCGGGCCTCGACACGCGCGGCCTGGCGCTCGTGGAGACCGAGGGCGTCATCGAGATGGACGATCACGCGGTGGAATCCGTGCGCGCCAAGCCCGACTCGTCGCTGGTGCGCGCCGTCCGGAGCGTCGCTGCCAAGGAGGCTGACGCGGTCGTGTCGGCTGGCTCCACGGGCGCGATGCTGGCTGCCTCGCTCTTGCACATCAGACGTCTCCCCGGGGTGCGGCGCCCAGCTATCGCGGTCCCGATTCCGGCACGGCGCGGCCCCACGGTGCTGATCGACGCCGGCGCGAACGCGGACGCGCGTCCGGAGGATCTCCTCCAGTTCGCGCACATGGGCGTGGTGTTCGCCGAGGAGATCCTGGAGATCGACGATCCTGCGGTTCGGCTCCTGTCGATCGGCGAGGAGGAGGAGAAGGGCAATCAGCTCACGCTCGATGCCGGCGCGCTTCTACGCGCGAGCACGCTTCGCTTCGCAGGCAACATGGAGAGCAGAAGTCTCCTCGAGGGCGACTCCGACGTGGTCGTGACCGACGGCTTCACGGGCAACATCGCCTTGAAAGCGCTCGAAGGGACGATCAGGAGCCTGCTCGAGGCGCTCCGCGAGGAGCTGGAGTCGTCGCCGCGCGGAAGGCTCGGGGGATTGCTCATGCGCCCTTCCGCTCGCCGGGTGCGAAAGAGGCTCGATCCCGAGACCTACGGCGGCGCGTACCTCCTCGGCCTCCGCGGCCTTGTCGTGATCGCACACGGATCGAGCTCGCGCGTCGCCATCGCGAACGCCATCAGGCTCGCCGCTCGCGGCGTCGAGCACAATGTCGTCGAGCGACTGGAGTCCGGCGTGTTAGCATCGGCGCGCTCTACGACCCCGACGGCTGAGAGGTGAGGTCCCAGGTGGCACACGCGCGTGAGGAGATTCTCGAGCAAGTGAAAGGCGCTCTCTCCGAGAAGCTCGGCATCGAGGAGAGCGAGATAACGGAAGAGGCGTCCTTCGAGGAGGACCTGGGCGCCGACTCACTCGACCTCGTGGAGGTCGTGATGGACCTCGAGGACCAGTTCGGACTCAAGATCCCCGACGAAGACGCCCGCGGGCTCACGACCGTCGGCAAGGCGATCGACTACGTCATCGCGCACCAGGAGTAGCTCGGGGAGCGAGAGCCCGCCCGAGGACGTGGCGGGATCCGCGGAGCTCGGTCGCCTGATCGCCGAGCTTCCGAAAGAACGGCTCGAGCAGGTGTTCACGCACGCGTCCTGGGCCGAGGAGCGGGCGGAGTCGTACGAGCGCCTCGAGTTCCTCGGGGACAGCGTCCTCGAGCTCGCGATCGCGCGCTCCGTCTTCGATCGGTTCGAGGACGCCTCGGAGGGACGACTCGCCAAGATCCGCGCCCACGTGGTCTCCCGGCAGACCTGTGCAGGGGTCGCGAAGGAGCTCGGTCTGGGAGAGCGCCTTTCCGAGTACGCCGGAGACATCGCCCCGGATGAGCTCCAGCGCATCTCGCGGAGCCGAAACGTCCTCGCCGCCGTCCTCGAGGCGGGGATCGCCGCGCTCTATCTCGAGCACGGGTTTGAGCAAATCGAGCCCTCGATCGTCGCGGCGTTCGCCGAGAAGATCGAGTACGCCAGCTCGAGCCACGTCGACTACAAGACCGAG
>JACCTK010000414.1 GCA_013812465.1 Actinomycetota bacterium | reverse complement strand
CGTCCGCCCAGTGCATGTCCTCGAAGACGAGTGTGAGCGGCCGCTCTGCCGCGACCCCTTCGATGAAGCGTCGCCAGGCGGTGAAGGCCACCTCCCGCCCGTCCCTCTCGCCGATTCCGTCCACGCTCAAGCCGACCAGAGGTCTGAGGTGAGACCGAACCCATTCGTCGGTGGTCGCCTCGCGCAGCTTTGCGTCGGCCACCTCGACGGTGTCGCCCTCGAGAATTCCCGCTTGTGCTTTGACGATCTCTCCGAGCGCCCAGAAGGTGACGCCGTCGCCATATGGCAGGCACCGGCCCTGCCGCCAAGAGATGAGCTCGGGATCACGATCCACCGCTTGCGAGAGCTCGTACACGAGCCTCGACTTGCCCATTCCCGGCACGCCCACGACAGTGACGAGCTGGGGTTGACGCTCCGCACGTGAGCGAGCGAGCGTGTCGACCACCTGATCGAGCTCACGGGAGCGCCCCACGAGCGGGCTTCCGTGAAGGCGGTCGAGAGTGATGCGTGAGCGAGCGCCGCGGGCGGCCCAGACGAGCACGGGCTTCGCTTTCCCCTTGGCGTCGACCGGGTCGGCCTTCTTGTACTCGATCGCGTTCCTCGTGGCCTCGTACGTCTTCTCCGAGACGAGGATGCCGTTCACCTGCGCGGCTGACTGGAGGCGGGCAGCCGTGTTGACGACGTCCCCCGTCGCCATCGTCTCGCCCTGATCCGGCCGCGCGTCGAGCGTGATCAGCGCTTCGCCGGTGGTGACTCCGATTCGAAGCTCGATCCCTTCCTCTTCGGCAAACGCGCGAATAGCGAGCGCGGCGCGAACCGCGCGCTCGGGATCGTCCTCGTGGGCGACGGGCGCGCCGAAGAGCGCCATCACAGCGTCACCGATGAACTTCTCGACGGTGCCTCCGTACCGTTCGAGCTCCTCCTTCAGCCGTGCGTGATACGGGCCGAGGAGGGCAGCGACATCTTCGGGATCCATCTCCTCGGCGCGCTGCGTGAACCCCACGAGGTCGCAGAAGAGGACGGTGACGACCTTGCGCTCTTGGCGCTGCGTGTTCACGAGCTCCTACCCAGTCGGCAGCGATGCAGGATGTTCTGGACATCGAGAACTCTCACGTGCCCACGCTTGAGCGCGACGGTTCCACGCTTCTCTTCCTCCCGCAGAACACGGTTCACGGTCGCCCGCGAGGTCCCGGCTATGGCAGCCAGATCCTCCTGCGTCAGTGGGACGACCGGCTCTCCGTCGCCACTGCCGTACGACTCGGCGAGCTCGCAGAGCCGTCGGCGAACGCGGGTGTCCGCGTCGACGTGGTGCGCCTCGACGATTCGGTCGCTGGTTCGGCGAACCTGCTCGGCCAGCAGCCGGAGGAGAACGTCCTTCACACCTGGATGGCTTCGCTGGAGGCGCGCGAAGTCGTCGCGGAAGACCGAGCGCGTCTCACCATCCTCGAGCGCCGAGACCGTGGCGGAGCGACGCTCGCCGGGGAGGAGCAGGGCGAGCTCGCCGAATGCCTGACCGGGTCCAAGGACATCGAGCAGGACACTGCCTCCGGCCGACGTCCCGATGCGGGCGGCGAAGCGGCCGCGCGCGATCAGGTGGAGCGACTCGGCCGGGTCATCTCGGTGGAACACGATCTCGCCCTTGTCGAACGTCCTGCGGCGCGCGATGGAGAGGAGCTCACGTACGTTCGCAGGCGCCAAGTCGGATAGCAGCGGCCACTCCACCAGCGGGAGTCTCTGTCACGAGCGTGACACTCGCAACGTCAGCTCGGCGAACGACGCGCTCGGCCCTTGCTTCTAGTCTCGAGACATGTCAGATCAGACGAGAAGGGAGCACACCATGAAGCGCACCGTCATCATCCTCGGCATCGCCGCAGCCATGGGCATCGTCCCGTCGGTCGCCGCTGGCGGAAACATCTCGACCCAGGACAGACCGCAGGACAAGGTTCAGATCTTCAAGCCACAGCCGCAGAGCCCCGCGCGCGCCACGATCGCCCGCGTGAGCTCACACCGGTTCAGCGCGCACAGAATCTCCGTGCTCCGCATTCAGTCGCGCTGATCGTCCGAAGGTTCCCTCCGTGGGAAAGAGGAAGGGGGCTCAGGGGAGGGCCCTCTTTCTCTACGCGCTCAGGATCCGACGATAGGAGCGAGGCGAACGAAAAGAGGAATGAGCCTCCTACGAGGCGACGAGCTTGTAGCCGGCGCCGGGTACGGTGAGCAGCCGGCGGGGCTCGCGAGGATCGTCTTCGATCTTGGCGCGCAGGTTGAAGATGTGGCTGTCGCACGCGCGCTCGTCTCCTACGAACGACGTCTGCCACACGCCTCGCAGAATCTCGTTCCGTTCGAAGACACGACCCGGGTCTCGTGCGAGCAGAGTCAGGATTCGGAACTCCATCGGGGTCAGGTGCACCTCCTCGCCGTGGAGACGGACGCTCTGCTCCGCCGAGTCGATGGAGAGCGCGCCGAGCTCGAGGCGGGCGGTTCCGTCCGAGCGGTCGAACTCCCGCCGTCGCAGGATCGCGCGGAGTCGGCTGACGAGCTCGGCCGTCGAGAACGGCTTGGTGATGTAGTCGTCCGCGCCCAGCTCGAGGCCGACCACCCGCTCGACCTCGCCATCCCGCGCCGTCAACATCACGATCGGCACCGCCGAGCGGGCACGGAGGCGGCGGCAGACGTCCGTGCCGGAGAGCTTGGGCATGACGACGTCCAGGATGACGACCTCGTAGTCGCCTCGGAGCGCGGTCTCGAGCGCCGCCTCGCCATCGGACACACAGTCGACCTCGAAGCCCGCGGAACGAAGAGCGTACGAGACCGGCTCGAGAATGTCGTTCTCGTCGTCAGCGAGCAGCAGGCGCGCCGTCATGGGTCGAGGGTGCCCGGCGCTCGTGGCGCGTCCTCGGCGAGGGGTGGCAGAGGTAGGAGGACGCGCACCGTCGTGCCCGTGCCCTCTTCCGACGCGATCGTCAGCGTGCCGCCGAGCACGCGCACGGCCTGCCGGACGATCGCCAGCCCGAGTCCGAAGCCCGTGCCTTCGTGCACGCGGCCTCGGTAGAAGCGGTCGAACACGCGTGTTCTCTCCTCGAGCGGGATGCCAGGTCCGGCGTCGCTGACGTCGACAGCGACGGTCCCGTCCAGCCGACGAGCCGACAACCGCACGGCCCCGTCTCCCGAGTACTTCGTCGCGTTCGCGGCCAGGTTGAAGACCACCTGCTCGATGAGGTCGCGGTGCGTGTGCACGAGGATGTCCCCGGGGCAGTCCACCTCCGGCAGAGGGCCGTCGTCCGACGGCAGCTCGGCGGCCACTTCGAGCAGCACTGCGCAGAGCTCGACGGTCTCGAGCGGCGCCATCTCCCCTTCACCGGCCTCGGCGCGCGCAAGGGTCAAGAGAGAGTGGCTGAGCCTGCCGAGACGGGCTGCCTGGCGTTCGACGATGTCGAGGAAGCGGTCTCGCTCCTCGGGTGACTCCTTGGCGCCGCCCTGGAGGACCTCGATCGCGCTCGTGATCGCGGTCACCGGCGTGCGGAGCTCATGTGCCGCGTTCGCGACGAACTCGCGCTGCGCTCGCTCGCGCCGCTCGAGCTCAGATACGTCGGTGATGACGAGAAGGGCGGTCTCGAAGCGGTCGGCGGGGATTCCGCACACCGTGTAGCTCTCACCTTCAGCCGGCAAGACGCGCTCGATCGTGACCGAGGCTTCGGGCGCGAAGAGCTGTGCTGCGAAGTGCCTGAGCGGGAAGTGCGGCGGCCACGGATCGGGGAGCTTGTCGCCCTCGCCGAGCGAGTTGACACCGAGCAGGCGGGCAGCCGCCGTGTTGGCGATCTCGACGCGCAGGTCCGAGTCGAGTGCCACCACGCCCTGGTCGAGCCGTCCCAGCAGTCGCTCGAGGCGGGCACGCTCACTATTCAGATGCTCGATCGAGCGGTGCAAGCGGATCCGCATGCGTTCGATCATCATGGCCAGGCTCCCGATCTCGTCGCCGAAACGCGGTCGCAGCGGCAGCGCGGCGAAGTCACCCTGTTCGATCGCGGACGCAGTCGCGCCAATGCGTTTCAGCCGCGTGGCAAGCAAGGAGGCGACGACGAAGCCGATCGCCGCGCCGATCGCGGTCGCAATGGCCACCGCGAGTCTCACCTGGTCCTTGAAGACCGCCATCGTGTCCCCGTAACCTGGCTGCGGCCCGAACGCGAGCAACACGTTCGCCTTGGACGAGCGGAGCGGCACTGCCACGACGCTCGTTCGACCTTCGTCGTAAGACCGCGCGAAGTGTCCACCAGCAAGTGCCGACCTGACCGCCCTAGTTGCGTCGGGCACCGACATCAGTTGGCGTCCGTTCGAGCTCATCGACCCGACCGGCGACCCGTTGGCGTCGAACAGGAACACCGAGAGCCTCCGCCGCTGGGCGACCTCGTCGACCGCAGGGCCGGGGCGGCGCTCCTCGAGCGCAGTCGACACGGTGTCGGCGGTTGCGCGCACGTACCTGTGCGCGCTCTGCACCGACCGCTCGCGAAATGCCTGCTCGGCCCGCCAGACGACGAGCTCCGCGACCGCAAGCGCCGTCACCGCGGTGATCGCCGCCATGACGAGCGCGAGCCACCAGCGCATGCTGAGCCGAAAGCGAGGTTCCATGGGTAATGTCATGCCCGCAACGTCCCTCCTCGAACCGTCCGTCGAGCGACGCTGGCCGGCCTCTCGAGTGACGGGGCCGGCCAGCCGGATCGGAGCCGCAGTCCTAACGCGCTGCGAGACCTGCGACGGTCCCCGGAAGACCGGGGAACGCCCCGATCGACGTCAGAGACCCGTCCTTCTGGATCGCCCATCCGTGCACCATGCGAGAGGTGATGTCGATCGCGTACAGATAGCGGCCGTCCTTGCTCTGGTCGGCGTCGCGGATCGACAGCTCTCCGAACGTCGTCGTCGCGGCGATCGACTCGAGCAACGCGATGCTTCCGTCAGAACCGATCGTGTAGCTGGAAATCGTCCCGTCACCGAAGTTCGTGACGTAGGCATAGCGCTGATCCTTCGAGATTACCGTCCAGCACACTTCGCTGCGGAAGTCTCGAACCGAGCCGCTGATCGTCCGGAACCCACCCTCGAGCGTGTAGCTGCTCGCTGACGCTTCGCCGATCCTCCCTTCCTCCGCGTTGGTCACGACGAACGTGCCGTCGCGCGTGAAGTCGAATCCGAACGGCGTCTCGCCGTCGGAATCGTGGATCTGTCGTCCGAACGGCTCGTCGTTTCGGGTCAGGCGCCAAGTGAGGATCCTGTTCGTCGCCTTCTCGGTGACCACGAGCGAATCGCCGTCCGGCGTGATCGACACCTGCGCGGGATCGCTGCCCGCCTCGCTCAGCGGGCGCGTGGATCCCGCGATCGGGACGAGGGCGCTGTCGTTGGTCAGATGGAAGCCGGTGACGTTGCCGAGGCCCGTGCCACCGTTGTTCAGCACGTAGACGAGGTCGCCGCGGACGGTGATGCTGTTGGGCGTGGAGCCGCCGGACGGAACGACCGAGCGGAGCTCGAGACCATCCCTGCGAACGTCGAAGACCGAGATCTCGCTGCTTCCGACGTTGGCCACGAGCAGCTGTCGTCCGTCCTTTGTCAGCACGACCGGGCCCTGGGACGAAAGGCGGATCCGGCTGGTGCCTTCGCCTCCGGTCGCGTAGGCGCCTTCGAGCGCGAGCGTGCCGTCAGCAGAGCGGCTGTACGCCAGAACCTGATTGCCTGCGGCGTCGTTCGTCATCGCGTACACAGCGCCGCTTCTGAGTTTGCTGTCTGCCGCTGCGCCTGCGGTTCCGATCGCGCCGAGCGCCGCGAGGAGCGCGGTGGCGAGTGCCGCTAACAGCAGGCGATAGGCGAGCTTTCCGACTGGATGCATCGAGTTACCCCTCGAGAGTTGTGAGTGAACGAAACGATCGTTCCCGAGGCGAGCGAAGGCTCGATCCAGCGGCTGTCCAGGTCTATTCACATGACCGGGCGGAGAGAGGGAGAAGTCGCGAGGGGCCTATGCTCTCATTCGTGAGCGGGGTCGTTCTTGCGGCTCGGTCGCGCGAGCGAGCGGTTGGGCGCCTCAGAGCGCTCGCGCTCGTCGTCCTGGCGCTCTCGACGGCCGGTTGCACGCTCGGCCGCGACGTCGAGCCCGACTCCGGCTCGACGCTCGCGCGGACGTGGGTCGACGGCGACGGGGATGGGTTCCTCGGGCGCGGCCCCGGCGAGCAGCTCGTCGAGCGCACCGAGCTCGCGCCGGCGACCGTCCCAGGTGAGGTGCTCGCGGTCTTCGCGCAGCTGACCGACGTTCAGATCACGGACGAGGAGTCACCGGCGCGCTTGGAGATGCTCGACCGGCTCGGCGCGCCGTTCACGTCGGCGTTTCGTCCACAGGAGTCGCTCACCGGGCACGTCCTGGCCGCAGCTCTTCGGTCGGTGGCGTTCCTGCGCCCGCAGGCGCTCGTGCTCACGGGCGACCTGATCGACAACGCGCAGCGAAACGAGCTCGATCAGTTTCTCGCGATCATGCGAGGCGGTCGCGTCGATCCGGGCAGCGGACGCGCTGGGTACGAAGGCGTTCAGACGTCCGGAAACCCTGACCCGTTCTACTACCGGCCCGACGTCGATCCTCCGCGACAGGCGGGACTGCTCCGAGGGGCGCAGCAGCCTTTCGTATCGCCCGGGACGCGCATGCCTTGGTTTCCCCTCGTCGGCAACCACGATCTGCTCGTGCAGGGGAACATCGCCTCGAGCGCGCGGATCGACGAGATCGCCACCGGGTCGCGGAAGCTCGTGCAGCTCGGTGAGCTCGCACGGGCGACGGTCGAGAATCGCCGCCTCACGCGTCCGCTCGTGGAGAGCCTCCTCGAACGCGGGCTGCCGGGAGAGACGATCCGCGTGTCACCGGATTCACGCCGAAGCCTTCATCCGCCGTCCGAGGCAGTCGCTCGGCTGCGCGACGCGAGCGACGCCCCCGCCGGTGGGCCGCTCCTCGACTACAGCTTCGACATCGGGCGAGACGTGCGCGGCATCGCGCTCGATACGGTGCGCCGTGAGCTCGGAGCCCGCGGGATTCTCCGTCGCAGCCAGGCGCGCTGGCTGCGGAGCGAGCTTGCTCGCGCCGGCGAGCGCTGGGTGATCGTCTTCTCGAGCACTTCACTCACCGAGACTGCGGGCGCCGCGCCGGCGTTGCGGGCGCTCGACGCGAGCCCTCGCGTCGTGGCGGCCGTCTCGGGCGACCAGCACCGCAATCGGATCGAGCCGCGGGCGTCGGGCTCCGGCGGGTACTGGCTGATCGGCACGTCCTCCCTGGTCGACTATCCGCAGCAGGGGCGCGCATTCCGCCTGCGGACCGTGCCTGGTCGCCGGGTCGTGCTCGACACCTGGGTTTTCGATCACGCGGGCTCGCAGCTGGCCGAGGTCTCCCGACAGCTCTCCCACCTCGATCACCAGGGCGGGCGGCCGAGCGGCTTCAGCGGCCGCCAATCGGACCGAAATGCCCGCCTCTTTCGCTGATGCGGAGTCTTCACTCTTCACTCCTCCCGCAGGCCGACGACGATCGGCCTCTGCGACGCCGACCACCCCACCCACGCGGAGGCCAGGAGCGCCAGGACTACGAGGATGATCGTGACGAGCGCGGCTTGCGCGGGGCCAGCGATGAGCGGCAGCGAGACGTAGGAGGCGGCGAGGCTCGCCGCGGCGGGCCCGACGACAAACCGCTCGAGCGCGATCCCGCACGCCGCGCCGAGCACGGCGATGAGCAGCCCCGATCCGGCAAGCACGGACGCGATGTGCCAGCGGCCGGCGCCGAACGTCCGCAGCACGGCGATCGTGCGCCGCCGCTCCCGCGCGATCAGCGCGAGCATCTGTGTGAGCACGTACAGGCAGACGAGCCCGATCACGCCAGCGAGGGTCCGCAGCAGGACCGCGAGCACGTCGAGGAAGGCGGCATTCTGGATCGTCACCCCTCCCACCGGCTCGGCGAAGTAGCCGATGGAGGAGATCCCGCGCGCGACGGACTCCTTCGTCGCCCCGGAGTCGATGAGAACGGCGATCGTGACCGGCAAGTACGGCTCTGCGCGGACGAGGCGTGGCGCGCTCACGTACGCCACGCGACCCTCGTTCTCGAGCGCGCGCACGACCCCGCTGACGCGAAAGCGCACCTCGCGGCCGGAGGGCAGCTGCGCCGCGAGCGTCCCTCCGGGGTTGAGATTGAGCGCCTGCGCGAGTCCGAGCCCGACCTCGACCTCCCTGTCGCCCGCGAGCCTTCGGCCGTCGGCGAGCGGTGGGGCCTCGTACTCGACGTGGTCGCCGGCGAAGCCGATCAGCTCGAAGGTCTCACCGAGCGAGAACGAATCCGCGGCGATCGTCTCGTAGCGCGCCGCGGCGCCCGCGACCCCCGGTAGCGCCTCGATTCGAGGAATCGCCTCGACCGGCGCTTGGACGGTGAGCCGGTAGCGCTTCCCCACTGTCTCTGGATCGTTTTCCAGCCGTTGCAGGAGCGTGGCGAGCGCGAGCATCAAGAGGACGATCGAGGCCGCCGCTGCGAGCACGGCGACCGTCGCGGCCGCCCGCGCCGGACGGGAGATCGCGAGCCGCAAGCCGAGCCCGAGCGTTCCGGCGCCGAAAAGACCTCGACGGGAGACCTGCACGAGGTCGGCGCCCGCGAGCGTCTCCACCGGCGGCCGTGAGGCGGCGCGCCACGCCGGCCAGCCTGCGGCGAAGGCGACGATTCCAACCAGGAGGAGGAGGCAGGCGGCAAGTGGGGGAACGACCGTGGCGCCGGGACCGACCTCGCTGAGCGCCTCGAGCAGGCGCTCGGTGGGCCGGATGACGGCGAGGGCGCCTACGAGGATCCCCACGAGCCCAGCGGGCAGCGCGACGAGGGCCGCCTCGAGAGCCTGAGCGCCCGCGATCGCGCGCGGGGTCGCGCCGAGCGTCCTCAACACGCCGATCGACGGCAGCCGCCGCTGCACGTCCGCCGCGGACGCGGCGAAGAGCATGATCACCGCGGCGCCGACCGCGACGAGCGTGAACGCGACGAGGAGCGCGATGACGATCCCCGCCGCTTGGTTGATCAGGGACCGAATTCCGTCGCGGGTGACGAATGTGAGCTCGTCGATTCCGAAGCTGGCAGCGCGTGCCTGCGCGAGCGTGACGTCGAGCCGCTCGGGATCGCGCACCCAGAGCAGGGCGACGTTGACCGCGTCGGGTCGCTCACCGACGAGATAGCGGACGTCGGCGTGGAGAGCGTAGAGCCGAGGCCCGTTCGTCAGCGGGAAGGCGACATTGTCGGGCGTGACGGCGACTCCGACAACGCGCGAGGTGATCCCCGCGCGGTACTCGTTGAGATCGACGACGTCGCCGAGCTCGACGCC
This sequence comes from Actinomycetota bacterium, assembly GCA_013812465.1. The sequence continues at coordinate 417 of JACCTK010000414.1, read as the reverse complement.
CCATTCCCGTTGTAGACCGCGCTCGATCACGATCTCCCCGCGGGCGCGGATGTCCCGTCCGGCGACGATCGCGTAGCCACGCCGGCCACCGCGAACTCCCTGCAGCTTGCCGTGGTTGTTGAAGTTCCCTTCGCTGTGGATGTGGACACCCTGCTTCTCGAGCCTGAACGACAGGGCCTCCACGTTCGGCAACGCGAGCGCTCGTCGCCGCACGTCCTCCACGGGGAGCGAATCGAAGCGCGCGATCGCGTGCGGCAAGTCGGCTCGGTCGGCGGTGCGGTCGAATCCGGTCGCCAGGCTGTAGGCGACGGTCGTCGTCGCACCCAGCATGGCCGCAGCCGCGGCGATCCCGCCGGCAGCGAGCAGCGCGCGACAGCGCCTGGCTGCGACCCGAGCCAGCGCGTATCGGAGCAGCAC
>JACCTK010000410.1 GCA_013812465.1 Actinomycetota bacterium | reverse complement strand
GTCGAGCGACGGGGGAGCGTCCCGACTTGCGTTGCGCCCAGGGCTCGTAGACGATCACCGCGTGCTCGTGATCATCCTGCTCGGGTTCGCGCCGATCATCATGTGGCTCACGCTCGCCATCGCGCTCTACCTGACCGTGGTCGAGCTCCGTGAGATGGAGCCTCCGCCGCACTACCTGTGGTGGAGCTGGTGGCTCTTGCTCGTGTTCATGACGCACTTCGTCGGGTACCTGATCCTAAGGGCTTACGCTGTCTACGGACGCTGGAACGCCCGCCGCAGGTAACGGCAGCCCGCCGACCGCTCCCAAAGAGCGGCGCGGGCTCCGGGACCATCCGCTCGGAAAGCTCCTGCTCTTCGCGATGGTTCTCCTCGCGGCGCTTCTCGTAGCCCGCACGTGTGGATCCAACACCAAAGAGATCTCCCAAGACGAGGCGATCGAGATCGCCAAGGAGAACGCCTCGTTCGAGCCGTGTCCGCAGTTGCAATGCGTGCAGATCCGCTATGTACCACGCGGGATCCCCGTGCGCGGATTTTGGGGGGTCGTCTTGTCGGACAAGATCGACTCCGATGGCGAGCCGAACCGCACCGAGAGCTTCTTGATCGACGTTCAGACGGGCGAGGCCGCGCGAGCGTAATCGGGTTGTGTCACTCCCTGACATAGTCACGGCCCCAACCTCGGCCGGGGTGGACATGGAAACCGGGTAGCGCGCTTCATACGGTCTCCGCACATGCCGATCGCGGTAACCCTCCCGAGGAGAGGGGCTGGATGATCTCTTCGCTCTTCTCATCCTGGCTCGCCCAAGCAGCACCGACTGCCGACGAGCTCCAGGGACAGGTGACGCTCGACTCGCAGATCCTGACGGAGCAGTTCTATTTCTGGACCGTCGTGATCATGTGGCTGATCCACGCGGGCTTCATGGCCTACGAGGCAGGCGCCGCGCGACGCAAGAACGTGATGTCGACGGCGATGAAGAACATCCTGACGATCGCCGTAATAACGCCGACCTTCTACTACTTCGGCTGGTACATCTACGGGTGCTTCGAAGAGGGCTGGCCAAAGGACGGGCACGGCAGCCCGACCGTCGAAGGGCTCGAGGTGCTCGCCGGGTTCTGCGGGAACACGGCTCCTTGGGCAGCGCAGATGGGGCCGAACCTGCAAGACCACGTAAGCGCGGTCTTCTTCCTCGCCTTCCTTCTCTTCTCCTGGACGACCGCGTCGATCATGTCGGGAGCGCTGATCGAGCGCGTCCGCCTCTCCGCATACTTGATTCTCGCGGTCGTGCTCGGGTCGGGCGTCTGGATAATGGATGCCGCCTGGGGCTGGAGCGGCGGCGGCTGGCTGACGACGCGCTTCGGTTTCCATGACTCGATCGCGTCGCTCGTCGTGCACGGTGTCGCCGGGGCCTTCACCTTAGGCGTGCTCTTGAACCTCGGTCCGCGCATCGGCAAGTACACGGTCGAAGGAGCGGCGCGAACCTTCCGCGGCCACAACACGCACCTGACCCTGCTGGGGCTGATGCTCATCTTCACGGGGTTCTATGGCTTCTACGCAGCGTGCCTCGTGATCCAGTCGACGGTTTTCCCGGGATGGCTGAACATCTACTTCTCACCGACGACCCTCGGCGCGATCGCGTTCGTGATCACCTTCGGCTTCGCCGGCGGCTTCACGGGCGGGTGGTTCGCGAGCAAGGGCGACCCGTTCTGGACTCTTTCCGGGGGCCTGGCGGGAGTGATCTCAGTCTCGGCCGGCGCGGATGTCTACCACCCGTCGCTGGCATACCTGCTTTCGATCTCGGGCGGCATGCTCGCCGTCTACGCGGGGACCTACATCGAGAGGAAGCTGCGGATCGACGACGCGGTCGGCGCGGTGGCGGTGCACGGCGTGTGTGGTTTCTACGGCGTCTTCCTCGTCGGCGTCTTCGCGGGTGGCTATCCGACTGGGGTCAACAACGTCGAGACGTCGTTCGGGGGCCAACTCATGGGGATGCTCGCTTTCCTTCCGCTGGCATTCATCCCGGGCTACGTCGTGAGCTGGATCCTGAAGAAGCTCAATCTCCTGCGCGTGCCGGCAGAGGTCGAGCTCGAAGGCCTCGACCTGGCCGAGTTCGGACAGGACTTCTTCCCCGAGTTCGAGCGCGTTCCCGAGACCGTCCTCGAGCCGGACGGCCGCGAGGTCGATGCGGCCCCGGTGCTCCTGGACGCATACTGGCAAACGAACGGCAGAGCCGAGACCCCGGTCGGTACAGGAGAGAGGAGCTAGGCGATGTTCGACGCGTTTCCGTTCGACGAGTGGAGCGAGGACATTGCCGAATTCTGGACCTACGGCGGCGAAGGCTCGACCGGGACGTACATCATGACCGCGCTCGGCGTCGCGGCGATGCTCATCGCGCTCATCGGCTTCGTCGTGCTCGAGCAGAAGAAGCTCCGGCGGCAGACGGAGATGCTGAGAGCGTCAGGAGCGCTCGAGCGCCCGGTCGCCGTCGTGACTACGACGACCACCACCACGATCATCACTTCGGACTAGAGGAGACGATCCGACATGCCCGAGAAGCAAATCGACTTCCCCCGGATGCAGAAGGAGGTCTCCTGGGTCACGCCGTTCATGCTCGGCCTCTCGCTCCTCTGTATCGTGATTGTCGTGGTCATCCTGCTCTCGGACCTCGACGGGCCTTTCATCGGTCCGTGGGGGTAAGTACTCTGGGGCAGATGTCGCGTCTCTATCTCCGCTGCGCGATCTGCAGTAGACAACAGGCCGAGGGACTGATTTCGGGAGCTGGTTGGGGGCGGCTGGAGCTGCCCGCCGGCGCCCAGGTCGAGCACCCTGCGCTTAAGGGCTCGACGCTGCGGGCTTGCCCAACGTGCTGTAGCGGCAATCCGGACTGGCAGAACAGGGTGCTTGCGTCGCTTGGTCTCGCCCCGGGCTTCGACCTCCGACCCGAAACCGCTCAGTAAGCGGGGCTGCGACTAGTCGCAGCCGCATTCCTCCCCGCGCCACGCCTCGCGGCCCTCATGTATCGCGACATAGGCGATGTACAGCCCCGCTAGAGGGTCGAGCCACCACAGGCTGACGAGCGCGTTTCCGAGCAGTTCAGCAAGAACGGCTACCGACAGGTACGCGCAGAGCATGTTCTGAGTGCCCTCGGCGGTGGTCGCGGCCGATCCAAGCCGCACGCCCACCCGGCGTTTGGCGATCGCGAGACGGGCATGAGCGCCGCGCTGACAAGCGTGAGGCCGACGCCGAGCCAACTGGTTTCCGCCTCGTGGCCAGCACGGCGAGGATCAGCAAGAGCTCCATTTCCCACCTCCCCCGTCGCTCATGGTGTCGACCGGACTGTCCATGTCTGCCCTCCATCAGTCGAGTGCTTGATCGTTCCGTCGTGGAGTGCGACGAAGAGCTCGTCGGCACTCTCCGCGAGGAGCGCCGCGGGCTGACCACCGACGATCCCTCGATGCTTCAAGTTGCGGCCGCCATTCGCGCTCACGAAGACGTTCCCGCCAAGGTCGACGACGAACAACCGGTCCGGAGTGG
>JACCTK010000408.1 GCA_013812465.1 Actinomycetota bacterium | reverse complement strand
GTGCTGCTCGAGTGGGTCGAGCACGAGGAGAAGGAGGGACTCGGGGAGGCTCCGTATCCGCCGAACTTCCCGAAGATGCCGGGCGAGCCCGCGCGCGTGCAGCCATCCCGGGCTCGAAAGTCCGACTGATTCGAGATGGAGATCGTCGTTCTGGACATCTCGCAGCGCGAGGTCGCGAACGAGCTTCTCGCTCTCCAGCGGCGGGCCTACGAGGTGGAGGCGGCGCTTATCGAGTTCCGGGAGATCCCGCCGCTCGTGGAGACACTGGATGAGCTGCGGGGCTCGGGGGAGACCTTCCTCGGCGCGGTCGTCGAGGGCGCAATTCTCGGCGCTGTGTCATATCGCTTGCTAGACGGCACGATCGACCTCCATCGGCTGGTCGTCGATCCCGCTCGCTTTCGCGGTGGGATCGGCACGACTCTCGTGCGAGCGGCTCTCGCCGCCGAGCCTTCGGCCACGCGCGCGATCGTCCAGACCGGCGCCGACAACGAGCCTGCGAAGGCTCTCTACCGAAGAGAAGGCTTCGAGCAGACCGACGAGCTCGAGGTCGTGCCCGGACTTCGTATCGCGCGGCTCAGCAAGCGGCTCTGCTGATTCACTCCGTCCCGAGAAACGACGCGACCGTCACGCCGCGGGGACGGGCCGGCCGGAGCTCGCCCCACGTGCACTGCGCCGGGTCTTTGTCGTCCCGGAACCGAATCAGCTTCGTGCCATGGCGGAAGCGGCTCGACTGCACCTTGTCGTAGCGCACCTCGACCACAAGCTCGGGCCGCACCGGCGACTCCTCGAGCTCGCCGCCGCCCCAGCGGTTCGGCTCGGAGAAGCGGCGCTCGGGGGCGTTCTCGAGAAGCGGCAGCACGCGTTCGGCGATCTCGGCGTGGCGCATGGCGGCCACCGCGGCCGACCCGACGTAGTCGATCTCGCCCTGCTCGTCATAGAGCCCGAGCAACAAGGTCGCGATCCGATCCGGCCGCGACTTCCAGCGCAGCCCGACGACCATGCAGTCCGCGGTCTTCTCGGGCTTCACCTTGACGACGGCGTCGCGCGAGCCCGGCAGGTAGGGCGAGTCGAGTCGCTTCGCGATGACTCCGTCCAGGCCGATCGCCTCGAAGCGCTCGAGCCACGCGAGCGCCTCGTCGCGCTCGTGCGAGGCGGGGGAGAGGCCGAAGCGCTTCGCATTGCGTTCGAGCTCTTTTCTCCGCTCGGCGAGCGGCGCGCGCCACACCTCCTCGCCCTTCCAGACGAGGATGTCGAACGCGACGAAGCGGGCCGGAGTCTCGCCCGAGAGCCGGTTAATTCGCGACTCGGCGGGGTGCAGGCGGGTCTGCATCGCGTCGAAGTCCAGCACGCCATCGCGCTCGATCACGATCTCGCCGTCGAGCGCCGAGTGCTCCGGTAGAAGCTCTCCGAGCGGCTGCAGCTCCGGGAAGTAGCGAAGCAGCGGCCGGGCGTTCCGCGACCAGAGGCGAAGCTCTCCCGAGGTGTTCTCGAGGATCCCCCTGAAGCCGTCCCACTTCGGCTCGTACTGCCAGCCGTCTGCTTCCGGTAGCTCGCGTACCAGCTCAGCCTCCATCGGCGGGAACGGCACCGACGCAGCGAGCTCTTCCGGGCGCTCGACGGGAGCGCTCGGGGATCGGCGACCGGGACGAGCCACGGTTGCACGCTACACCCGGCACATCGACGAGAAGGCTGCCCGAGCGTACGCGTCGTTAGGTCGATGCTCCCGCTACGACGGCGTCCTGCTCGACGCGGAGGCGCTCGCAGAGACGGTCGCCAGGTAGCTCGACGTCGTCGTACGTGAGCACCTCGTCCTTGGCGACGGGCCGCACGAGGCGACACCCTTCCTCCGTGAGACCCAGAGGCAGGAGTCGCTCCGACCGCGCTATGTCCGCGTTCTCAGCCAGTCCATAGGAGAGATAGCCACCGAAGCCGTCCAGCTCGTCGCCCGGCTTCAGGTAGACCTTCGCGGTCGCGACCACCTCCACCTGCAGGCACCCTGCCGGCGCGAGCGCCGCATCGCCGAAGTCGACCGCGCGGGCGATCGTGGCCGGCGCCTCGAAGTGGCAGAGGTGGTACGGCGTGTAGAAGCAGTAGAGCGGGCCTTCGCCCAGCTTGTAGAGATTCAGATAGTGCTGCTGCGTCGGGTGGGAGTGCATCCCGAGCACGAACACACCGGACCCGGCGCCGCGCCGACGACATAGTCCACGATCCCGTTGCCCTCCGCGAGCTCGGCGGGGTCGAAGAGCTGGGCGGCGTCCTCGATTCGGGTTCCCGGCTCGACCTCGAAACCGTGCATGCCGCGCTTGGCCACCCGCATCCCGGTCGCGTTGGCGACGATCGCCTGCTCGAACGAGGTCTTCGTCCCGTCCGCGAAGGAGGTCACCATATGCGGCTTCTGACCCACGTGCGCGCGAAGCTCTCCTGCGTCGTCGGGTTGCGATGCGGTCGTGGAGGCCCTTGATGTTGCCGCAGAGAACCGGTCTGACGCCGATGCCCTTGACGAAGCGATAGAGGTTCATCATCACGCCCGGCTGGTCGCCATCCGAGTTGGTGTAGATCACCCCGGCGCCGTCAGCTCGGTCCTTGAGGATCGGTCCGAGGGTGCCGTCGAGCTCGGCATTCATCAGGATGGCGTGCTTGCCGTGCTCGATCGCCCGCAAGACGACCTGGGCGCCGAACTCCACGGAACCCGTCACCTCGACGATCGCGTCGATTCCCTCCGCCTCCGAGAGCAGGAGCCCCTCGTCGGTGATCGCCGGCTGCCCGTCGTGGATCGCCTGCTCGAGCCGTGGGACCGAGTCGACCACCAGGGGTTCGTCGACGCCGGCGGCGACGAAAGCCACGCGGGCTGGATCGAGGCTGCGGTTCGACACCGCGACGAGCTCCATGCCCGGCGTGGCCGTCAAGATCTGCAGAGCGATGCCGCGGCCCATGAAGCCAGCCCCCACGAGACCGACGCGGATCGGATCGGCGTCCTTCTCCCGCTGCTCGAGCGCTCGGTCAACGATGATCATGAGGTTAGGTCGCGCGCATGTAGTCGGGCCAGCTCCGATCCTGCTCGGAGAGAACCCGTTCGGTCACGTCCGGCCACTCCAGATCGAAGGCGGGATCGTCGAAGCGCACGCCGGCGGCCGCCTCCGGCGCATACGCGGAGCTGACGAGATAGAACGCCTCTGTATCGGGCAGGAGCGTCTGAAAACCGTGCGCGCAGCCCTCGGGAACAAAGAGTGCACGCCGGTTGTCGGGAGTCAGCTCGACGCCGTGCGAGCGAAGATACGAGGGCGAGTCTGGCCTGAGGTCGAGGACGACGTCCCAGAGCCCGCCGCTGATGCAGCGGACGAGCTTCGCCTCCTCGTGCGGTGGGCGCTGGAAGTGCATCCCACGAAGCGTCCCCACCTCTCGGCTCAGGGAGAGGTTGCACTGGACGACTTCCGGGTTCAGTCCGTGCTCCTCGAACTCGCTCCGGCAAAAGGCGCGGGCGAAGAAGCCGCGGGCGTCCTCTCGCTGCTCGAGGTCGATCACGAACGCGTCCACAACGGGCGTCTCCTCGAAGTTCACGCCGCGGACTCCGCCTGCTCCCAGCGCAGGCGCTCGTCGAGCCGTCCTCCCTCCAAGAGAAGCCGCAACCGTCTCAGCCTGACGAAGCGGTCGCCGTCGAACTCCTCATAGGTGAGCCCGGCCGCTTGGTAGGCGTCGTAGAGCTCTGCTGCCCCTCGCTTCGCATCCCACTCGAACCGGAACTCCGGGAAGGCGCGCGCGAACTTGCCGAAGTCGACGCGATAGCTGCGCGGATCAGGGTCTCCGGAGCCTGCATACGTGACCTCGCTGCCAGGCACGGTCTCGCGCACGATCTCAGCGAGATCGCGCACCTGGTAGTTCTCGTCCGGGCCGCCGATGTTGAAGGCCTCGGCGTGCACGAGCTCGCGCGGCGCCACGAGCAGCGCGGCAGTCGCCCCGGCGATGTCCTGGATGTGCACGATGGGCCGCCAGGGGGTGCCGTCGCTCATGATCGCCACGCGTCCGGTCGTGTGCGCCCAGCCGACGAGATTGTTCAGAACGATGTCGAGTCGAAGGCGCGGTGAGGCGCCGTACGCGGTCGCGTTCCGCATGAAGATCGGGGAGAAGTCGTCGGAGGCAAGCGGGGCGAGCCCCTGCTCGGAGCGCACCTTCGACTCGGCATAGGCGGTGAGCGGTTGCAGGGGCGCGCTCTCGTTCACCGCTCCGTCGCCCCCCTGAGCGCCGTACATGCTGCACGAGGAGGCGAAGACGAAGCGCTCGACGCCGGCGTCTCGCGCGGCTCGCGCGAGCGAGATGGTCCCACCGAAGTTGATCTCGGCGGTCAACTCGGGGTCGAAGTCTCCGAGCGGATCGTTCGAGAGAGCCGCGAGATGGACGACGGCGTCGACGCCGGCGAGATCTTCGGAGCTCACATCCCGAACGTCGCGGCGGAGAACCTCGAGCGGCTGCTCGTCCTCCCACAGGTCGCAGCCCTCGTAGAAGAAAGTGTCGAGCCCGACGACCTCGTGCCCCGCCCGCCGGAGCCTGGCAGTCGTGACAGAGCCGATGTAGCCATGGTGGCCGGTGACCAGGACTCGCATCGCGCGCACACTATCGGCAGCCCTGCGATCAGCCCTGACTCGTTTGCATCGATGCTTCGTCGCCGGGTTGCGAATCCCACTCTGCGGCTAGGCTCCGGCCTCGTGGGTCGCGTCGTCGTCACTGGCCTGGGAGCGGTCACCCCGCTCGGACTCGACGCGCCTTCGACCTGGGAGGCGGCGGTCGCGGGCAGGAGCGGGGTGGACTGGATCCGTGCGTTCGACGCGACGGGCTATCCGGTCAGGATCGCCTCGGAGGTGAAGGGATTCGAGCCCGAAGCGATCGTCGGGCCGAAGGACGCGCGCCGGCTGGAACGGAACGTCGTGCTCGCGGTCTCGGCCGCGCGCGAGGCGTGGAACGACGCGGGAATCAACGGCATAGACCCCGCGCGTGCAGGCGTGCTGGTGGGCTCGGCAATCGGGGGGGTGATGGGCGTTCTCGCCCAGAACGAGGTGCTCGAGAAACGCGGGCACACGCGCGTGTCGCCGTGGTTCCTCCCAAATGTTCTCGTCGACTCGGCGAGTGGCCAGATCGCCATCGATCTCGGCGTGCGCGGGCCGAACTACGCGCCGGTCTCCGCTTGCGCAACGGGATCGCACGCGGTCGGCGAGGGCGCGGAGCTGATCCGCCGCGGCGGCGCCGACGTCGTGCTCGCGGGCGGAACCGAATCGTGCATGCATCCGGTGATCCTGGCCGGGTTCACTGCCATGCGCGGTCTCGTGGCCGAGGAGAAGGACCCCACGCGGGCGTCGCGGCCGTTCGACGCCACGCGGGCCGGGTTCGTCATGGGCGAGGGCGCCTGCGTGCTCCTGCTCGAGGATCTCGAGCACGCGGAGGCGCGAGGGGCGCGGATGTACGCGGAGGTGCTCGGATACGGGACCTCCAACGATGCTCATCACATGGCGCAACCCGATCCCGCTTCGGTCGGGGTCGCGGAGATGATGCGGGCTGCGCTCTCCCGGTCAGGGGTCGCGCCGGAGAGCGTGGGATACATCAACGCGCACGGCACGTCGACGCCGCAGGGCGATCTCGCCGAGACGAACGCGATCAAGGAGGTCTTCGGCGAGCACGCGTACGAGTTGGCCGTGTCGTCGACGAAGTCGGTGCTCGGACATCTCTTCGGGGCTGCCGGCGCGGTCGAGGCGATGATGTGCGTCCGGGCGTTGCACGAAGGCGTGCTTCCGCCGACGATCAACTACCAGACGCCCGACCCCGAGTGCGATCTCGACTATGTCCCGAACGAGGCGCGGAGCGCGCAGGTCGACGTCGCGTTGTCGAATGCCATGGGTCTCGGCGGTCACAACGCATGCGTGTTGCTCGGGCGCGTCGACGAACGGATGTAGCTCACTTTCGGGCAATCGTGGCCGGGCTCAGCTCGAAGAGCGAGCCGAGCACGATGTCCGCGAGCGCCAAGGCGTCCTCGGGTGGAGGGTAGCGGCGGTTCGGGATCGCGACGACGTGCATGCCGGCGGCGTGGGCAGCGCGAATGCCGTTCGCGGATCCTCGATCGCCGCGCACTCCTCGGGCTCGGCGCCGAGCCGTGCCGCGGCCTCGAGAAAGACATCCGGGGCCGGCTTCCCGCGTCGAACCTCCTCCGACGAGACGGTGACGTCGAAGAACGCGGCCAGGCCCGCCGCCGCCAATACGGCGTCGATCAGCGGGCGGTTCGAAGAGGATGCGAGCCCGAGCCGAAACGCCCCGGCCAGCCGCTGCACCGATTCGAGGGCGCCCTCGATCAGCGGCAGCCGCTCTGCGTAGCGCGCCCGCATCCGGCGAACGACTTCGGCGTTGATCTCTTCCGGCTCGTCCGCTAGCCCGATCGCCTCGTGCAGGTAGCGAGACCACTCCGTCGAGCTCATTCCCATCATCTCCGCCTGCGCTTTCTCATGCCACCGACCTCCGCGCTCGCGGACGAGGCCTTCGCGGACCTCGTCCCACACGTGCTCCGAGTCGAGGAGGACCCCGTCCAGGTCGAACACGACGGCTTCTATCCCGATCATGCGCTCGAGTACCCTCCGCGGACGCGAACGAGCGCCGGGGCGTCGATGCCGACCTCAACGCGCTCGATCACGCAGACGAAGAACGTATGCGTTCCGGCGCTGACCTCCTCCCTAATCTTGCACTCGACCCATCCGAGGGCCCCGACGAGGAGCGGCGCCCCGGTCGCCCCGGCCATGGTCTCGACTCCGTGCCACATGGCGATCGGGGGCATCCCGCGTGAGAAGCGCTGCGCCAGCCCTTCCTGACCGGTTGCCAGGAGCGAGACCGCACAACAGCCGGCCTCGCGGAGCAGCTCGTGCATCGCAGCCTCTCTGGACACGGCCAATCCGACAAGAGGCGGGTCGAGCGAGAGCGAGACGAGCGAGCTCAGCGTCAGCCCGAGCTCGTTGCCCCCGGCGGCCACGGTCACCACGCACACGCCGGCCGGATAGGCGCTCAAGAGCTCGCGAAGACCCTCGCCCTCGACGGTTGCAGCCACTGTGGCCACCCTATCGGCGCAGGTGACGCGCGCCGATCCGAGAATTGCTGCTTATGACCTCCCGCACGGTGCCGTATCCGCTGGCGAAACGAGTCACGGACAAGGGGCTCGCCGGCCTATTGCTCGTCCTGCTCGCGCCGATCTTCGCGGTTGCCGCGGCCGCGGTCGGGATGGGCCAGCTGTTCTCGCCTCGGGACCGGGGGCCGTGGCTCTACCGGGAGCGCCGCGTATCGAGGGGCCGCGAGTTCGATCTGCTCAAGTTCCGCACGCTTCGACTGACGGCGTTGGAGCGGCAGCGCGACGGAGAGGCGCACGCGCGGCTGCTGGAGAGCGCTGCCGAGAATCTGACGTGGGCGGGACGCTGTGTCCTGAAGCCGTGGTACCTCGACGAGCTCCCGCAGCTCTTCAACATCCTCCGGGGCGACATGAGCCTGGTCGGCCCGCGCCCGTGGCCGCCCTCGATGGTGCGAGACCAGGTCGCGGCCGGGCTCGACTACAGAAATCTGGTCATGTCCGGGTGGACGGGGCCTGTGCAGGTGCAGAAGGGAGTCGTCGAGCCCGCTGGCTATACGAGGCTCGACCTTGCCTACGTCGATGCCTGTCGACGCTCGAGCAGTCTCACCCTCGTCCGCGGCGATCTCCGGATTCTGTGGCGGACGTGCAAGGTGCTCGCTAGGGGCGAGGGACTGACGTACTGACCGATCCATGACTGCGGACGGCCGCGAGCTCGTCCGGGCGTAGCGCTGTCAGCTCTACCGGTCTCTGCGGATTCCCCTTCGGCTGTCTTGCTGGCCAAAGGTATGGATTACGGGCGACTCTGTTGACGTGACGCCAGCCGGCAGTATCGTATGTTTTGGGCAGGGGAACGGGGTGGAGCGCATGGCGGGGGGAGCCGCGCGTGAAGGGGAGGATTCAATTGGATACAGCATCGAGAGATGGCGTGGCCATCGGAAGCAGTGAGCGCGCGGTCGCGGGTGGATTCGACGCCCTCCGGCGCACCGCGCGCCGTCGCGGGTGGCTCATGCGCCGTCTGCTCCTCATCGCAGATGTTGTCGGGCTCTTGCTTGCCTTCCTTCTCGCCCTCGCCCTCGTCTCGCCGACGCCGATAGTAGACGCCGTCGACCTCCGCTGGGAGGTGGCCCTGTTCATCGCGAGCCTTCCTCTCTGGGTCCTTATCGCCCACATGCACGGCCTCTATGACCGAGACGAGGAGCGAACCGACCATTCGACGGTGGACGACATCTTCGGCGTCCTCCAAGTGGTCTCCATCGGCACCTGGGGATTCGTCGCTGTCACCGAGGTCATCGGCGTCCCACATCCCAACATCACGCGACTGGTCGTCTTCTGGGCGATCGCGATCGTGTTGGTTCCGCTGCTGCGGGCGATCGCGCGCGTGCTCGGGCGGCGTAGCGCCGCGTACACCCAGAACGTCATCGTCGTCGGCTCCGGCCAGGTGGCCCGCCTCCTCGCGAGCAAGATCGGAAACCATCCCGAGTACGGGCTGAAGGTCGTCGGCTTCGTCGATCGCGACGGCGGGGCCTCCTCCAATGGTGACGGGCCCCTCGACTTGCTCGGCACGACCGCGGATCTGCCGAGACTCGTGCAGATGCATCAGGTGCACCGGGTCGCGATCGCGTTCTCCACCGACTCGCATGAGCAGACCCTCGCGGTGATCCGCTCCGTCCAGGACAGTGACGTCCAGATCGACATCGTCCCGCGCATGTTCGAGGTGCTGGGAACGAACGCGCAGCTGCACACCATCGAAGGTATCCCCCTGGTCGGCCTGCCGATTCCCCAGCTCAGCGGCTCGGAGCGATTTCTCAAGCGCTCGTTCGACATCCTGGGCGCGGCGACAGGTCTCATTCTCCTCGCGCCGCTTCTCCTGCTCCTGGCCGCGGCCATCAAGATCGAGTCCCGTGGGCCGGTGCTTTTTCGACAGGTGCGTATGGGCGCCCGCGAGCGCACGTTCTTCGTCCTCAAGTTCCGGACGATGGTCGACGATGCGGAGGCGAGGAAGGCCGAGGTGGCGCACATGAACATGCACCTCGCTGCCGACCCGAGAATGTTCAAGGTGCCCGACGACCCGCGAATCACGCGCGTAGGAGCGTTTCTCCGGCGCTGGCGCCTTGACGAGCTGCCGCAGCTGCTCAATGTCGTCCTCGGAGAGATGTCGATCGTTGGACCTCGCCCGCTGATCCTCGACGAGGATCAGCACGTCGCAGCGTGGGCGCGACGTCGCCTCGATCTCAAGCCGGGCATGACGGGTCTGTGGCAGGTGCTCGGCGCGAGCGAGATCCCCTTCGACGAGATGACCAAGCTCGACTACCTCTACGTGACGAACTGGTCGCTCCGCGAGGACATACGCCTCGTCATGCTCACGATTCCGGCGCTCGCCCGCGTTCGCTCGGCCTACTGAGCCGCCAGCGGTCCGGACCCGCGCCGGGCGGTCTCAACTTCGAGCGGGCGCCGACCGATACGACCTGTGTGCGTACAGGCGCCGACCGACACAAGAGCTATATCGCCGTCGTCGTCGACGCGGAGGGTAAGAGGTACGAGTACGTCTCCTTCGCGAGAAATCGGAGAACTGCCAAGAAAGAAGTGCGAGCGTCGGCGGGAGATTGGGGCGCGACGCTCGTGGCGATCGAGCCAGTGCTGACCCGAAAGAGATCACAGCGACGCGAGCTTTTCTTGGCGGGCATCACATTCTGCCTATCGGCGCTCGTGATCTCCGCGATGATGCTGCTCGGATTGGCCCTCGAGGGACTGCTAGATGACGTAGGGCGAGGCTTGCCTTGACCTCCACGTTCCTCGGACGTACGAGGGCGAGGCGAGCCTCGCCCCTACGAGTCAGAGGACGACCTTTCGAGACGTCGTACTAGATCGATCTCGGTGGCGGGCTCGAGCGAGTCATGTCGGCCAAACCTCGAGCGAGGGCAGGATTTTCTTCAGTCGACGCTGAGCGAGCCACGCGCCCCATCGGTGCGCGTATCCCTTGGACTCGGCGATTCTCACCCCATCACGGAACGAGAGACGCACGTACCAGCGACCGTCGTCGCCGACGTAGCGCGCGGCGAAGAGGACGGCGATCCCCCACGTGACACCTTCGCCGGTGACGCCGAGCGAGATCGGCGGGATGGGCTCGGCGAAAATGTTCAGCTCGATGTTTCCACCGTGGGAGATGTCGTCCCGCTCCCATTGCGTCGGCTCCCACACAGAGCGGACGTGGCCCGGCTCGACTCGCTCCCCTGGCATGTTCGGGATGTCGGGATCAAGGCTTCTGAAGATGAAGCTCGACTTCTCGGTCCTGATCGGCAGCATGGTCGTCATCCCCCGCGTAGGTCTCGTCGACGCGGATGCGTCAACTCCCGAGCAAACAAGTGGCATTACCCATATTTTTCTTCCCGAAAGAAACTAGCTAGAGACAATAAGCACGATTGCGACTGCTCGGGAGCGGCCGGGGTGGGATTCGAACCCACGAGGCGCTTGCACGCCTAACGGCTTTCAAGGCGCCACCTTCGACCGCTCGGCCACCCCGCCTGAGCCAGTGTATTTCGTTGCGGCCGGTCATCCCTTTTCAACAACGCTACGTCGTGGCGAACGAGCGAGGTCGTTCGGCCCGAGAAGGAGATGCGCGACGCCGACCAGCGCGGCTCCGAGACCGGCGACCGATTGAGACGACCCGCGGATGCCCTGTCGGCTTTCATTGCGGAGGCGAGTTGGGCGATCACCGTCGAGGTTGATCTCGACACGACTGATTTGTGAGATGCCCACATGAGTCGGAGCGCGGCCTCGCGTCATGCGGATCCCGTCGAAGCGCTGAGCGGTGTCATCGCCGACGCAGTACATGGCGTGTTCGTCCTTGAACCTGAGCACCTGAGTGGCCTCGGTGCCGAGGCGGCGATGCTGCTCGATGACTTTCCGGGCTGGTCGGTGTTCGTGTTCGGAGTGCCTATCACCGACCAGGGTTTGTCAGAACCGGCGGTCTCAACTTCGAGCGCGCGCCGACCGATACGACCTGCGTATGGGCGCCGACCGGCACAAGAGCTGTATCGCCGTCGTCGTCGACGCGGAGGGAGAGAGGTACGAGTACGTCTCCTTCGCGAGAAACCGGAGAACTGCCAAGAAAGAGGTGCGGCGTCGGCGGGACATTGGGGAGCGACGCTCGGTGGCGATCAAGCCGGTGGTGACACGAAAGAGATCACGGCG
>JACCTK010000393.1 GCA_013812465.1 Actinomycetota bacterium | reverse complement strand
GTGCAGGTGCGAGTCCCCGTCGAGGCGGACAGCGTCTGCTCGGTCTGCCACGGAACCGGCGCCGAACCCGGAACCTCTCCGGTCGTCTGCCCGCAGTGCGCAGGACGCGGAGTCGTCTCCGACGCTCAGGGCCTGTTCGCGTTCTCGCAGCCGTGCCCGCGCTGCCAGGGCAACGGGACGATCGTGGAGAAGCCGTGCAAGAACTGCCGCGGCTCGGGCCGGGAGCGCACGACGAGGCGTTACGCCGTCAAGATTCCCGCCGGCGCCAAGAATGGCACGCGCGTCCGGCTCAAGGGCAAGGGCGAGGCTGGGCTGAACGGCGGCCCGGCGGGCGATCTCCACGTCGTCGTCGAGGTCGCTCCTTCGTCGCTCTACGAGCGCCGCGGCTCCGATCTCGTGCTCGAGGTCCCGGTGACATACGCGGAAGCGGCGCTTGGCGCGTCGGTGCAGATCCCGACTCCGGACGGGGCAGTTTCGCTCAAGATCCCGTCGGGTACAGAGAGCGGGAAACTGCTCCGCGTCAAGGGCCGCGGCGCTCCGCACTTGAAGGGCAACGGTCGCGGCGACCTGCTCGCGCGCGTGAGGGTCTCGATCCCGAAGAAGCTCACGAAGGCCGAGAAGGAGGCGCTCGAGGGATATCAGAAGGTGTCGCGCGAGAACCCGCGCGAGCGCTTCGCGGAGGTGCGCTAGAAGGTGCCTGATCGCCCGCGCTACATGATCTCCGTCGCGGCCGAGCTCGTCGAGATGCACCCGCAGACGCTGCGGGTGTACGAGGCGAAGGGACTCGTCAGGCCGGGGCGGACGCCTGGCGGCACGCGTCTCTACTCCGAGAAAGACCTCGAGCGGCTGCGGCTCATCCAGCGCCTGACGACCGAGCTCGGGCTCAATCTCGCGGGCGTCGAGCAGGTGCTGCGGATGCAGGACGAGCTCAACCGGATGCGCACGCGGATGGAGCGCATGGAGCGGGAGCTCCGCGAGGAGATCGCCTCGGTTCACCGCTCGTACAAGCGGGAGGTCGTGCTCTACAAAACAGCGCAAACACCCGCGACGAGGAGGTAGCGCTCCCAAGTAACAGACTGTTACTTGGCGCCAATCGCCATGGATTTCAACAAGCTGACTCTCAAGTCCCAGGAGGCCGTCGCCGGCGCGCAGGAGCTTGCCCGCCGCCAGGGCAATCCCGAGCTCACGCGGGACCACCTCACGGTTGCCCTCTTCGACCAAGAGCTGCCGCGAACGCTGATCGACCGTGCCGGCCACGGCGCGGCCGAGCTTCGCGCCGAGGCGGAAGCGCGCCTGCGCACCTTGCCCACGGTCTCGGGAGACGGGGCGGCGCAGCCGCGGGCCTCGGTCGCCTTCTCGCGGGTGCTCGACCGCGCCTTCGAGGAGATGCGCGCGCTGGGCGACGAGTACGCGTCCGTCGAACACCTGCTCCTCGCGCTCGACCTCGTGCCCCGCGAGGCGCTGCTCGAGGCGCTGCAGGAGGTGCGCGGCGGCCAGAAGGTCACCTCGCAGGATCCCGAAGGCACGTATCAGGCCCTCGAGAAGTACGGCCGCGACCTGACCGCGCTCGCCGAGGCCGGAAGGCTCGACCCGGTCATCGGCCGCGATGAGGAGGTCCGGCGCGTGATCCAGGTCCTCTCTCGTCGCACCAAGAACAACCCGGTCCTGATCGGCGAGCCGGGCGTCGGCAAGACCGCGATCGTCGAAGGGCTCGCGCAGCGCATCGTCGCGGGCGACGTCCCGAGCGGGCTCGAGGGGAAGCGCGTTTGGGGGCTCGATGTCGGCTCGTTGCTCGCAGGCGCGAAGTACCGCGGCGAGTTCGAGGAGCGGCTGAAAGCTGTCCTCGCCGAGATCCAGAACGCCGCAGGCGACATCGTCCTCTTCATCGACGAGCTGCACACGATCGTCGGCGCGGGAGCGGCAGAAGGCGCGGTCGACGCCGCCAACCTGCTGAAGCCGATGCTCGCACGCGGAGAGCTGCGCGCGGTCGGCGCCACGACGCTCGACGAGTACCGCAAGCACATCGAGAAGGACGCGGCGCTCGAGCGGCGCTTCCAGCCGGTGTTCGTCGGCGAGCCGTCGGTCGCCGACACGATCGCGATCCTGCGCGGGCTCAAGGAGCGCTACGAGGCACACCACGGAGTCGAGATCCGGGACTCGGCGCTCGTCGCGGCGGCTGTGCTTTCGGACCGCTACGTGAGCGACAGGTTCCTCCCGGACAAGGGCATCGACCTCGTGGACGAGTCGGCATCGCGACTGCGCATGCAGATCGACTCCTCTCCGGTCGAGCTCGACGAGGCGGAGCGCCGCGCGCGCCAG
This sequence comes from Actinomycetota bacterium, assembly GCA_013812465.1. The sequence goes on along the minus strand of JACCTK010000393.1, from coordinate 1,892 downwards.
CTCGAGATCGAGCTGGCGGCGATGGCGAACGAGCCGGACGACCTGCGGTCGCCGCTCGAGCGCGCGCTCGCAGAGGCGAAGTCACGCCGCGACGAGCTCGGTGCGCGCTGGTCGCGGGAGAAGGAAGGGCTGCAGCGGGTGGCCGAGATCAAGCGTCAGCTCGACGAGCTCCGCATGGAGGCCGAGCGCGAGGAACGTGCGGGCAACCTGGCCCGGGTCGCCGAGATCCGCTACGGCGTTCTCCCCGAGCTCGAGAAGGAGCTCGCCGAGCGCGAGCAGCCAGCAGAGGCGCCGATGGTGAAAGAGGAGGTCGACGAGGACGACATCGCCGCGGTCGTCGCCACCTGGACCGGTATTCCCGTCTCGCGCCTGCTCGAGGGCGAGGTCGAGAAGCTGATCCACATGGAGGAGCGGCTGCACCAACGCGTCGTCGGCCAGGAGGAGGCGGTCGAAGCCGTGTCGAACGCGCTTCGCCGCGCTCGTTCGGGCTTGCAGGACCCGAACCGGCCGATCGGCTCGTTCGTCTTTCTCGGCCCGACCGGAGTGGGCAAGACCGAGCTCGCCCGCGCGCTCGCCGAGTTCATGTTCGACGACGAGCGAGCCATGGTCAGGTTGGACATGTCGGAATACCAGGAGCGGCATACGGTCGCCCGGCTCGTCGGCGCGCCGCCCGGCTATGTGGGCTACGAGGAGGGCGGTCAGCTCACCGAGGCCGTACGCCGCCGGCCGTACGCCGTGCTCCTGCTCGACGAGATCGAGAAGGCGCATCCGGAGGTCTTCAACGTGTTGCTGCAGCTGCTCGACGACGGCCGCCTGACCGACGGCCAGGGCCGTACCGTCGATTTCCGGAATACCGTCGTGATCATGACCTCGAACATCCGCTCCCCAGAAGCCCTGCAGGAGCAGTTCCGGCCCGAGTTCCTGAACCGGATCGACGAGATCGTCGTGTTCGCGCCGCTGACACGCGAGCAGCTCACCGAGATCGTCGAGCTCCAGCTCGCGCGGCTGCGGGAACGGCTCTCGGAGCGCAAGATCGAGCTCGAGTTGACCGACTCCGCGAAGGAGCTGATCGCGGAGGCGGGTTGGGATCCGGCGTACGGGGCGAGGCCGCTCAAGCGCGCGATCCAACGGCTGCTCGAGAACCCGCTTGCGTTGGAGCTTCTCGAAAGCCGCTTCGCCGAAGGTGACACCGTACGTGCGGACGCCCGCGACGACGAGCTCGTCTTCGACCGGGCCGAGGTCGGCGCGCCGGCCGTCATCTAGCATCGCGGCACCGAACCGGACGATCGGCGGGTCATGCCTGCGGCCATCGTCGGCCGAGAGACCGAGCTCGCGCTCGTCCGTGATTTCGTCGCCAGCGTCTCGGACGGAGCGAGCGCGCTCGTGCTCGAAGGCGAAGCGGGGATGGGCAAGACGACTCTGTGGACACGTGGCGTGGCCGAGGCGGAAGCACAAGGACTACGCGTCCTCCAGTCGCGTCCGGCGGAGAGCGAGACCGCGCTCAGCTTCTCAGGGATCGGTGACCTCCTCGACGGCGTGCTCGATGAGGGACTTGCTCCGCTGCCCGATCCGCAACGTCGCGCTCTGTCACGTTCGCTCGTTCTCGAGGAGGGCAAGGGCCCCGCGCCCAACGAGCGCGCAGTGGGACTCGCCGGTCTCGGCGTGCTGCGCGGTCTGGAGCGGGCCGGGCCGCTCGTCGTCGCTGTCGATGACGTGCAGTGGCTCGACGCCGGTCGCCATGGCGCTCTTCCTCTCCGAGCGCACCGTCGAAGGTCATCTGTCGCGTGCGTTCGGAAAGCTCGGGGTTCGCTCGCGCACCGAGCTCGCTCGAGTTGTCGCCACCCGCTCGACTCAGGAGATCGAGTCGTCAAATACGAGGGATTCCCCCGTTT
>JACCTK010000389.1 GCA_013812465.1 Actinomycetota bacterium | reverse complement strand
GGCGAATGCCTCGCCGCGCCGGTCTCCGGCGGACGGTTCCTCGGCCTCCAGGCCCGCGAGCGGGCGCAGGTGTCGCTCCACCCAGCTCGCCTCGGTGGGGTCGGTGAGGTATCTCTCCACCGCCTCGTGGAGCTTCGCACCTGCTTGCTCGGAGTTGTCCGACTCCAGGATCCCCGCCTGGGCCTTGACCATCTCGGAGAGCGCCCAGAACGTCACGCCCTCTCCGTAGGGAAGCGAGCCCCCGCGCCGCCAGAAGACAATGCCGAAGTCGCCGCTCTCGATCGTCTGGAAGAGCTCGTAGACCAGGCGGCTCTTGCCGATTCCCGGGACGCCGACGAGCGTGACGAGCTGCGGCCGGCGCTCTCGCAGCACGCGGGCGAGCGTCTCCCGGAGCAATGTCAGCTCCTGCTCGCGTCCGACCAGTGCGGCTCCCCCGACGCGTTCGACGCCGACCCGGGATCGGGCCCGGAGTGCCTCCCAGACCTGGATGGGCAGGGTTTTGCCCTTCGCGTCGACCGACGGAGTCTCCCTGTGCTCGATCGTCCGCTGCGTCGCGTGATACGTCGTGTCGTCGACCAGGATGGAGCCGATCGGCGCCGCGGCCTGGAGGCGTGCCGCGGTGTTGACGACGTCGCCGGAGGCCATTCCTTCCCCGGCCTCCGGGCGGGCGCCGAGCGCGATCAGCGCCTCGCCGGTGGTGATCCCGATGCGGACCTCGAGCTCTCCCTCCTCGGCGAGCGCATCGCGAATCGCAAGTGCAGCTCGCACCGCCCGCTCGGGATCGTCCTCGTGCGCTACCGGCGCGCCGAACACCGCCATGACCGCGTCGCCGATGAACTTCTCGACCGTTCCCCCGAAGCGCTCGAGCTCGGAGCGGAGACGCGCGTGATAGGGCTGCAGCAGCCGGCGCACGTCCTCGGGATCCATGCGCTCGGCGCGGGCCGTGAAGCCGACCAGGTCGCAGAAGAGGCATGTGACGACCTTCCGCTCTTCGCGCGTCGTCGGAGCCTCGCCGGCGAGGGCGACACCGCAGTTGGCACAACGAGGAAAGCCCTCGGGCGTCTCCTGGCCGCACGACGGGCAGACCATGCTCATGCCGTCTTCGCGAGCAGCGCCTCGCCCTCGCGGATGTAGCGGGTCGCGCCCACGGATCGCCAGAACGCGAGAGATTGCGACAGCTGCTCGTCGGCCTCTGCGCGGCGACCCTCGGCGACGAGCTGCTCGGCTGCGCGCAGCCGAGCCAGGGCCTCGTCGTCGAGCTCCCCGATGTCGTAGAAGACATCGGCCGCGGTCAGGAAGTCACGCTGCAGAAGCGCGCGCATCACGTCGCTCCACCTTGTCTGCAATTCCGTTCGCTCGAGCCACTCACCGAGTTTTGTCGTGCAATCGAGTTCACCGGCAACCCAGGCGAGGTCGAGGAGCGACCACAGCGCAGTAGTCTCCGCGAGGGCCTCGCGCGCAAACTCCCTCGCCTCGTCGACTCGTCCGGCCTCGACGTAGAGGCGCGCCGCGGCTGCGAGCGTCGGTACGAGCTGCTGGGGATCTCCCGCGTTCCGCGCCGGCCCCAACGCCTTCCGTGCGTCCTCGAGCGCACCTCCCACGTCTCCTTGCGCGAGGCGTGCGATGGCCCGGTCGCACCGTATGTTGCACTCGAGATAATGTGACTCCCCTGCCTCGCAGGCCGCCAGGAATGCGTCGGCGCGCCGCAATGCTTCGTCCCACTCACCCTTCCGGAAGAGATGCTGAATCTGGAGGATCCGCGCGTACTTCGCGACGGCGACGTTCCCCAGCTGCTCACCGACACGCTCGGCCTCCTCCATGAGCGAGGACGCGCGCCGCATGTCTCCGAGGATCCAGACGACCGCGCTGAGGTTGTTGTACGCGCGCGACGCTTCCGGAGATCGTGCCGCCATCGCGATCTCGATGCTCCGCTCGAGGTCGTCGAGTCCCGTCCGATCGTCGAGGTTGATCTTCGCGACGCCGATGTTGTCGAGCGCATGCGCTCGGATCTCGTCCAGGCCGAGCGCCTCGGCCATGGCGAGCGCTTCCCGGCCGACACCGATCGCCTCCCGGTTCTCCTCCGCGATGGCGAGGTACCGAGCGACCTGGCTGAGAACGTGTGCCTTCGCCGCGGACGGCGGAAGCTCGTCCACGAGCGAGCGCGCGCGCCCCAAGTGCTCGAGTGACCGATCTCGGTTTCCGCGGTGCCACCAGAACTCGGCGAGCAGTGAGTCCGCCTCCGCCGCGCGCGCGAGATCGCCGACTGCATGGAGAGCTTCACGCGCCTCCTCCAGCGCCGCGTCGCGCCCCTCGCCCCCTGCCAAGAAGAGTGCTCGCGCGCGCCGAAACTGGACGTCTACCCGCTCCGAATCGCCCGCGTAGCCCAGCTCCAGAGCTTCCTCGTAGAACCGAACGGCGGCCGGGAAGGCGTTGAGCGAGTACGCGCGGTGGCCTGCCTCGTTGAAGGCGTCGCGCGCGGCGTCGGCGATGTCCACCGTCGCCTGTCCGGTGGCCCGCGATAGCTCGAGGGCGTGCAGGTAGTGGTGAGCGAGCATCTCCGCGTGATCCTCCCGACGCCCGAGGGCCTCGATCCAGCTCGCGGCGCGGCGGTGCTTGTCGGCTCGGGCGGCACGCGGGATCTGGCCGTAGGCGATGTCCCGAACGAGCAGATGGCGGAAGGCGTACTCGACCTCACCGGCAACCGACGAGCCTCGCTCGCGGCGGAGAAACTCCTTTCGCTCGAGAGCGTGCAGGCGCTCCTCCGCGGCCCACGGCTCTACCTCTGCGAGCGCGACGGCCGCGCCGAGCCAGAAGAGCTTCCCGAGCACCGCGGCGTTCTGCAGAAGGCTCTTCTCCTCCGGCGGCAGCCCGTCGATCCGGGCCGCGATGAGACCTTGCACCGTCTCGGGCAACCCTTCGGCCGAGCCGCGCTCGTCCAGCATGCGCGCGAACTCTTCGGCATAGAGCGGGTTTCCCCCGGCGCGCTCGAGCAACGTCGCCTGTACCGCGGCGTCGAGCACGGGTCGTCCGAGGAGCGAGTGCGCGAGTCGCGCCGTCTCCTCGTCCGTGAGAGCCCGAAGCGAGAGCGTGAGGGCGTTGGGCTTGCCGCCGCCCCAGCCCGGCCGCCGGGTGAGCAGCTCCGGGCGGGCGGTCGCGACGACGAGCAACGCCACCCCGCTCGCCCAGTCGACCAGGTGATCGACGAAGTCCAGCAGGCCGTCATCGGCCCAGTGGAGATCCTCGAAAACGAGCACGAGCGGGCGCTGCTCAGCGAGCGCCTCGAAGAAACGACGCCACGCCGCGAACGACTCGTCACGGCGGTCACCGGCGGCTTCCTCACCCCCGAGACCGGCCAGCACTCGCAAATGGCTCTCGACCCAGCTCGCATCCGACGACTCCGC
>JACCTK010000378.1 GCA_013812465.1 Actinomycetota bacterium | reverse complement strand
CGTCGTGCAATACCGAAACCTCGCGCTGGAGCTCGGCGACGCTTACGACGGTGACGCCCAGTCGCTCGGCCAGGAATGCCATGGAGTCCTCTCCGCGCGCGAGCGAGCCCGCGACGAGGGTCGTGTGGTAACCGCGCGTCTCTAGACCTGCTGCGAGATTCGCCACGTGGATCGCGGGACCGCCCATGTTGAGTCGGGCGATCACCCGGAGGATGCGGATCGGCGGTGAGTTCGGTTCAGAATGAACGGCCATGTCGGGCGATCATCCTGAACCAAACTCCGGAGGACACCGCAGCTCACGTTACGTGAGCGGAAACGGAGTCTGTTTCTCTCCGAGTACGCTCTCGCGTCGTGACCACGGTCCTCTTCACCTGCGCCGGTCAGCGGGTGGACATCGTCCGGGCATTTCGCGCAGCCGGGGCGCGGACGCTCGGCGCCGACGCGGATCCACTCGCCCCCGCGCTCTACCACGCTGACCTGCGGGCCATCGTTCCGCGCATCGCCGACCCCGGCTATGTCGCCGCGATCGCGGAGCTCGTCCGCGATCACGACGTCCGGCTGGTCGTGCCCCTGAACGATCTCGACCACCCCGTGCTCTCCCGCGCGCGCGACGAGCTCGAGCCGGCCGTCCTGCTCCTCCCCGACGCGGAGGTGTGCGACCGCATGTCGGACAAGCTCGAGGCGCATCGCTTTTTCGTCGAGCACGAGATCGCATCCCCCGAGAGCTGGGCGCCAGAGGACGTGCCAATGGACGCGCGCTACCCGCTCCTGGTCAAGGCGCGGCAGGGCTTCGGGTCGCGCCATATCTACCGCGCGGCCGATCGCCGAGAGCTCGACTTCTTCCTCGGCTACACGACCGCGCCCTCATTCGTGCAGGAGCAGTGCCTGGGCGAGGAGTTCTCGATTGACGTCTTCTGCGACCTCGAAGCGCGCTGCCTGAATGCCATTCCACGCACGATGCTGCTATCGAAAGGAGGGGAGTCGATCAAGGGGGCCTCGTTCAAGGATGCCGAGCTGATCGAGTACGGGCGCCATGTCGCGGAGACCGTGGGGATCAAGGGGCCGGCCAACGTGCAGTGTTTTCGCGAGCCCGACGGCCGCCTGCCCGTCACGGATGTGAACACTCGCTTCGGCGGTGGCTTCCCGCTTCCGCTCGCCGCGGGCAGCCGCTACCCGGAGCTCGCGCTCGCGCTCGCGAGCGGGAAGCGGCCAGACCCGCGGCTGGGCGAGTTCGAGAAGGGCGTCTACATGACGCGCTTCTTCGGCGAGGTCTGCCTCGAGCGCGACGGCGCGGGCGCGCTGCGACCGCTCGAGGCGTTTTCGTATCCGCGCCCCGATCCGGTGGAGCGATGACCGAAGTCGCCCCCTCCGACCGATTGCGCGACGTCTACGAGCAGCGGGGCGATGAGGAGTACACGGAGCCCGTCGTCCCGGATCCCGCGCTCGACCGGAAATTCGAGGTGCTCACGGAGGAGCTGGCCCGCCTGCTCCCGGCCGGGTCGTTGCTGGATGCGGGCTGCGGTGACGGCCGCTACCTCGCCGCGCTTGCCACGCTCGGCCCTCTCCCCGAGCGGATCGTCGGCGTCGACATCGCGGAGAGCATCCTCGACACGGCACGTCGAGCCACAGCCGCCGCCGGATTCGAGCCCGAGCTCGTTCGCGCGAACCTGGAACGACTACCACTCGGAGATGCCGAGTTCGACCTCGTCGTCTCCGTCCAGGTGCTCGAGCATCTGCTCGATCCTGCGGCCGGACTCGAGGAGCTCGCGCGTGTTCTGAAGCCCGGTGGCACGCTCCTACTCTCGACAGACAATCGCCGCAATCTCCTCACCCGCACGCTCAACGCCCCTCGTTGGGGGCTGGCGACCGTCGCCCGGAGACGAAACTCTCGCGTGCGCTTGATGTTCCCGCACGGAAGCTTCGACGGGCGTGAGCTCGCGGAGCTCATGCACGACGCGGGGCTCACCGTCGAAAGGACGAGAACGTTCCGTTTCAGCGTCGTGGGTGCTTCTCCGCGCGTTCGGCGCGTGCTCAATCGCATCGACCGGCGACTCCCGGACGCCGGCGTCGGCGACATCGTGCTTGTCGTCGCGCGCCGTAACCTCGCCTAGAGGCTTGGTGTGGAATTGACGCGCCGCCGGGGACGGTCACGACCAAGCCGGGCGAGGGTGGCGATCCGGCGCCGCGTCGTGGCCGTCCTCCGGCCTGCCGTGAATTTCACATCAAGCCTCTAGCATTCGCCTCCGCATGCGCTATGTCGTCACCGGCGCGGCCGGGTTCATCGGCTCGCAGCTCCTTCGCACGCTCATCGAGCGCGGCCACGACGCGGTCGGCTGGGATGCGTTCACCGACTACTACGACCCCGCGCTGAAGGAGGAGAACGCGCGCGGGCTGCCGGTGGAGCGGGTCGATCTCGCTGCAGACACGCTCGATCTCTCGGAGGTCGACGGGGTGTTCCATCTCGCGGGCCAGCCGGGGGTCAGCAGCTTCGGTGGAGTGTTTCCGATCTATGTCCGCCAGAATGTGCTCGCGAGCGAGCGCCTGTTCGCCGCGGCGGCAGCTGCGGGCGTACGCGCCGTCTTCGCATCCTCGTCGTCGATCTATGGCGACGCGGAGACGTACCCGACACCGGAGGACACGGCTCCGCGTCCAATCTCGCCCTACGGGATCACGAAGCTCGCCTGCGAGCACCTGGCGTATGCCTACCGTCGCGAGTTCGGGCTCGACTACGTCGTCGTACGGTACTTCACGATCTTCGGCCCCCGGCAGCGCCCGGATATGGCGCTCACGAAGATCGTCGCGTGTCTCGTCGACGGGAAGCCGTTCGAGCTCCACGGTGACGGGAGGCAGTCACGGAGCTTCACATACGTCCAAGACGCGGTCGAGGCGACGATCCTCTCGATGGAGCGTGGCTCAGCAGGAGACGTCTTCAACGTCGGCGGAGGCGAGGAGGTCTCCATGCTCCAGGTAATCGGGACGCTAGCCGAGGTCGCCGGGAGGAAGCTCGAGCTGGTGCACGCGCCTCGTCGGCAGGGAGACCAGAGCCGAACGCTCGCCGACACGACCCGAATCCGTGCGAAGACAGGCTGGAAGCCGCAGACACCGTTCACAGAGGGCCTCGAAGCTCAGTGGCGCTGGGCCGCTGATAGGGTCGCGAGCCGATGAGCGACCGCCGCGGCGTTTCGGGCCCCGAGGACGAGCAGGAGGTCGATCTCGCCTCGGCCTGGAAGCGCCTCGAAGCGCGCTGGTGGCTGCCTGTCGCGGGTCTCCTCGTCGGCGCGGTTATCGGTCTCGCGCTCGCCCTTTCAGGAGGCTCGGTTTGGCGCGCGGAGACGATCGTCTATCTCGGCCAGCCATTCGCCCCGCTCGGCGGTGGACAGATTCAGAGCCTCGCCACGAACCCCCGTACCGTCGGCGAGATCGTCCGCTCCGAGGCCGCTCTGAGAGCCGTCTCGAACAAGACTGGGATTCCCGTCTCCAAGCTCCGCTCCTCGATCTCGACCAAGGAGCTGACCGCGACCGGCCCGGCGCGCGGCGGCATCATCCCGTTGATCGAGATCGCGGTCAAAGGCGACGCCGAGCCGCGCAAGATCGAAGACGCGGCGGACGCGCTCGCGGCGCGGGTCGTGCAGCGCGTCTCGGTCTTTGTCGCGCAGAAGATCGAGCTTCTCGAGGCCCAGGTCGCCGTCGCCGAGTCCCAGCTGCAGGCGATCGAGGGGAGGATCGAGGCGGCCCAGCGGCAGCAAACCGAGCTTCTCGGAGACGAGTCGATCCCCCTCGAGCAGAGACTGCTCGTGAACCTGAACCTGAACTCGACGATCACGACCGCCGATGCCCGGCGCGCGGCGCTGCAAGGGAGCCTCGTCGAGGCGAACCAACTTCTGAATCTCGCCAAGAGCGTCGAGTCGAGCCGCGTCGTCGAGCCCGCGGCAGCCGTGAAGACGACCGCGCGCTCGAGCCGAACCTCGCTCCTCCTGGGGGCGCTGCTCGGCCTGCTCGTCGGCGCCATCATGGCTGTCGCCGCGGAGCCGTTTCTGGCACGCCGCCGGCGCGACGCATCGTCAGGCTGATGCTAGAAGGGAAGCGGGTGGCGGTGGTCGTGCCCGCGTACGACGAGGAGCGCCTCGTCGTGGAGACGCTGCGCGGGATTCCCGAGGTCGTTGACCGCGTCTACGTCGTGGACGACGGCTCGCGCGACGGGACAGCGGCGGCGGCTGCCGCGATCGGAGATCCGCGCGTCGAGGTGATCCCGCATGAGCGGAACTCGGGCGTGGGCGCCGCGATCGTGACCGGCTACCGGCGGGCGCTCGCAGAGGGGATCGACGTCACGTGTGTGATGGCGGCCGACAATCAGATGGATCCCGTGGAGCTAGCGGGACTCGTGGGGCCGGTCGCGCGCGGGGAGGTAGAGTACGCGAAGGCCAACCGCCTGGTCTCGGGCGAGGCGTGGAAGGTGATTCCGCGGACTCGTTACCTCGGAAACGCCGTGCTCTCGCTCTTGACGAAGATCGCGTCCGGGTACTGGCACGTGGCGGACTCGCAGGCGGGGTACACAGCGATCTCACGTGATGCGTTGAGGGCGCTCGACCTCGATGAGCTCTATCCGCGCTACGGGTTTCCGAACGACATGCTCGTCCACCTGAACGTCCAGAACGCGCGAGTACGGGACGTTCCCTCGCGGCCGATCTACGACGTGGGGGAGGAGTCGGGCATCAAGCTGCGCTCGGTGGTGCCGCGGATCTCGTGGCTCCTGTTCAAGGGCTTCTGGTGGCGGATGGGCCACAAGTACGTGATCCGGGACTTCCACCCGCTCGTCTTCTTCTACGCGTTCGGCGTGCTGATGACGCTCGTGGGCTTCCTGCTCGGGCTGGTCGAGGTCGTACTCCGCCTCGGCGGCAACGAGATCACGACGCCGACGATCGTTCTCGTCGCCGTGCTCTTCATCGCGGGTCTGCAGATGACGTTGTTCGCCATGTGGTTCGACATGGAGGCAAACAAGGAGCTGCGCTGAGGCCGCTTCGGAAACGCTCCCGTAGGACCCGTGCCCGCTCAGCGGCTGTGCGCAGCCCATGAAGTAGGTTCCGTTTCGACGGCTCGGTCCAAAGGGACGACGAAGGTCGACTATCTCAACAGGAATCGACAGCGTGTCCTCGGGGCTACGTCCAGGGACAGATTTCAATCAGAAGATCTACGTGCTCAGCTGCGAGGACTGCGGCAAGGAGTACGGATCAAACGGTTCCGACAACTGGCAACGCAAGTGCCCGCGCTGCCAGGGCGGCGCCGCTGAGCTTACCTACTGATTGGAGCCTGTGAGTGAAGTGGCAGGCGGACGTCCGGACCTAGTGTCCCCCGAGGGCTCGGCCACGGTCGGCATCGACCTCGCGTCGCAGCCGAAGGGCACCGCAGCCTGCGTCATTGAGTGGGGGACCGGTGCGGGCCGCATCGCCGAACTCGCCGAGAACCTGACCGATTCCGCGATCGTCGACCTCGTCCAGTCGTGGCCCGCTGCGAAGGTTGGAATTGACGCACCCTTCGGCTGGCCGATCGCCTTCGTCCATACGTTGACCGTCTACTCCGCTGGCAGCGGCTGGCCGGAGGTTGGCGAAAAGCAACTGGAGTTCCGCGCGACCGATCGCTACGTCCGCACGATGCTCGGGCGCTGGCCCCTGAGCGTGTCCACGAACTACATCGCCTACATCGCGTTCAGGTGTGCCGGTCTGCTCACGCAATTGGCGGGGCCAGGAGAGGTGGTCGACCGTACCGGAGCCGGGCAGGCTGTCGAGGTCTACCCCGCCGCCGCACTTGGTCAATGGGGCATCGCATCAAGTGGGTACAAGCTCCGTTCGGGTGCAACTGAGGCGGCACGGGGATTTCGTCGGGAGACGCTCGGGGGCATCGTGCGGGAAATCCGCGAGGCAGGCGCAGCGTGGCTTGAGATGAGCGAGATAGACGCCAGGCGCCTCGAGGAAAGCGATGATCTATTCGATGCGCTCGTCGCTGCGTTGGTTGCGAGGGCCGTGGCAGTCGAGCGCTCGCTCCCGATCCCGCCAGAACATCTCGCTGCCGCGAAGGCGGAAGGCTGGATCCATCTGCCGATCGGTGAACGTTTCGCACACTTCCGGCCTGTCTGAGACGCGGTTGTCTCCGTTCGCGCGCGTGGCCAAAGGGTAGCGGTGTCCGAAGCGCTCCGGAGGTGCTAGTTCGGGGATCCTGTCCTTCTACGGCAGCTCCGGAGCGGATCCCTCCTCGGGCTTCGAGAACCTCGCATACGCCTCGGCCGGCGAGTCCGTCGCTTGCTCTGCCCCGGCGCCGTGACGCACCGCCGACTCGTCGAACGGGTAGGTCGCCTGGCCTTTTCGCGCTCCGGCGCCCAGCACGAGCGCGGGCTCCGTGCCGGCGCCGACGATCACGTGCTTCGTCTGGGGCGGGCAGTGGACGAAGTCCCATTGGCGGAGTGGCCGTTCCTCGCCCTCGACGATCAGGAGGCACTCGCCGCGCAGGACGAGGAAGTCTTCCTGTCCCGGCTCCTCGTGGTACATAGCCATCGGCGTGCCGGGAGGCAGGACGTTCAAGTTGAACCCGAGCTGGTCGAACTGCGCGTCGCCTTCCCCTTCGAAGCCGCAGTAGGCGCCGAGCTCGCTGTGCAGCCAGCGCGACTCGCGCGCGTTGACGACGAACCAGCCGCCGCTCTGCGGCACGCCGTTCTCGAGCTTCGCCTCTGGAACCACGACACGAGTATTGCGTCTTGGCGACAGACGTGTCCATAATTGAACACGAGTACGGCGCCGGGCGGCGGCAAAGCGAGGCTCTGCACCGGGCAATCGAAGAGTACGTCGGGGGAGATGTCTCGATCCTCCTGTTCGACGAGCCGGCAGCTCGCTCGTATGCCGAGATCCGCGTCGAGCTCGAGGCAGCCGGCCGGCTCGAGGACCCCGATCTACGCATTGCCGCGATCTGCCTCGCGCACGACCTCACGCTGGTGACAGGAAACGTGCGGCACTTCGAGCGGGTGCCGGGGCTTCGCGTCGAGAACTGGCTCGAATAGACAACGAGGCTACGGAAGCGGCCCCGGATCGGGCGGCCCTCCGGGTGATGACCCGCCGACGGCGCAGCAACCTCTCACGAGACAGCGGGCGAGGCCAAAGTCTGCGGTGCTGGTGCTGTCGCCTGCGGTTCCAGCAGTCACGATCCGTCCGTCCCGCTGGAGAACGAGGCTCAGAGCGATGTCGTCTGATCCGGTGAGGCTGGTGACCACTTCCCGCCTATGCCGAAGCTCGAATCGAGGCCCCCGTCGACGTTGTAGCGGGCAAGCCCGAAGTCCCAGTCATGGGTGCTCGAATTTGGTTCGGCGAGACCGGCGAGGACGATCTTCCCGCTGGGCTCGATCGCGACCGACAGAGCCTCGTCCTCGCCACCGTTGAAGTCTGTCGTAACCCTCCCACCGGCGCCGAAAGGTGCATCCATGTAGCGGTCGAGGCCTTGTGTATCAAGGCTGCCGTCCACATTGAGACGCGCGAGCGCGAAGTCGTAGTCGCCACTCTCGTCTCTACTTTCCCCCGCCACGACGATCTTGCCGTCGGACTGGATGGCCAGGGCGTACGCGTGCTCCAGTCCGCCGAAGTCGATGGTCACCTTGCCGTCGCCGTCGAACGTCGGATCGAGGACACCGTTCTGGTTGTAGCGAGCAAGCGCAAAGTCCCCGTCAGGGGTTTCTCCCGTCCAGCCGCCGACGACGATCCGACCATCGTTCTGAATTGCCACGGCGAACGCGTTGTCGCCGGCGTCGAAATTGGTTTC
>JACCTK010000374.1 GCA_013812465.1 Actinomycetota bacterium | reverse complement strand
CGCACTGACCGACGCGACGAGGCGTTTACCGCCTGGCGTGGCTTCCTCGAGCAGCTCGCCGAGGAGCGCCCTCTGATCGTCGTCATCGAGGACTTGCACTGGGCGGACGAGACGCTGCTCGACTTCGTCGACCATCTCGTCGACTGGTCAGGGGGTGTCCCCATGCTCGTGGTTTGCACCGCTCGGCCCGAGCTGCTGGAGCGCCGGCCAGGGTGGGGTGGAGGGAAGTCCAACGCTCTCACGCTTTCCCTCTCACCGCTCTCCGACAACGAAACGGCACAGCTTGTCGGCAATCTCCTCGCGCGGCCAGTGCTACCTGCGGAGACGCAGCGGGAACTGCTGGCACGAGCGGGAGGAAACCCGCTCTACGCAGAGCAGTTCGCGCGAGTACTGGAGGAGGGAGGAGTTCAGGCGGAGTGGACGCTGCCGGAGACGGTCCAAGGGCTTATCGCAGCTCGGCTCGACTTGCTTGCCCGCGAGGAGAAGACCCTGCTGCAGGACGCCGCGGTTCTCGGGAAGGTCTTCTGGGCCGGTGCGCTGTCTTCACTCTCGAGCCTCGGGCCGGGGGCGCTCGAAGGGCCACTTCACGCGCTCGAGAGAAAGCAGTTCGTGCGCCGCGAACGGCAGTCGGCTGTCGCGGGCGAGAACGAGTACTCGTTTCGTCACGTGCTCGTCCGCGACGTCGCCTACGGCCAGATTCCTCGCGGAGAGCGAGCAACCAAGCACCGGCTGGCGGCGGAGTGGATCGACTCGCTCGCCCGGCCCGAGGACCAGGCCGAGATGCTCGCCCACCACTATCTGGCTGCGCTCGAGTTCGGCCGTGCGGCGGGATTGGAGAGTGCGTCGGTCGCAGAGCGTGCGCGGATCGCGCTCCGCGACGCGGGCGACCGCGCTCTTGCGCTGGACGCCATCCCGGCTGCCGCGCGGTTCTACGAGCAGGCGGTCGAGTTATGGCCGCCCGATGACGCGGAGCGGCCTCGTCTCCTTCTCGCCTATGGGCAAGCGCTCTTTCGGCAACTACGGGGGTTCGATGTCCTTGCCGAGGCGCGCGACGGGCTACTTGCTGCAGGCGACGTCGACCGAGCCGCAGAGGCCGAGGCCTGCCTAGGTTCGCTTGCTCGCCTTACGGGGCGAACCGACGAAGCGTCGCTCCACCTGGACCGGGCGGCCGAGCTTGCCGAGGGCAGGCCGGCCTCCGCGCCCATTGCGTTCGTCCTGTGGCAGCTCTCGCGAGCCAGCATGCTTGCGGGCGCCAACGAGAAGGCGATCGAGCTCGGCCGCCGCGCGCTCGAGATGGCGGAGGAACTCGGCTTCGAGGAGGTGCGCGTAGGGGCCTTGACGAGCATCGGTTCCGCACGAGCGAACAGCGGCGACCTGAATGGAATTCACGACCTCGAGCGCGCGATCGAAATTGCGGAGACCGCGCGACTGGCCGAGGCGTTTCGTGCGTACGGGAACCTCGGAAGTGTCGCGACTGACCTCGGGGACGTCCGCCGCGGCCGTGAGCTCGTGGAGAAAGCGCTCGAAACGGCTGAGCGTTTCGGGCACTCCGCCGGGATTCGCTTCCACCGCGGAAACCGTACTCAAGTGCTGTTCCAGGTCGGGCAGTGGGAAGAAGCGCTCGAAGAGTGCGAGGTGTCCTTGGCCGAGGCCGAGGCGGGTTCGCCCCACTACATGGACGCGGCCGTACGAATCGTCCGGGCCCAGATCCGTCTCGCCCGTGACGATCTCGCCCGGGCGCTCGTCGATGCGCAGGCCGGACTCGCACGCGCGCGAGACACGCGTGACCCGCAGATCCTGCACGCCGCACTTGCTGCAGCGGCTTTTCTCTTCTTGGAGGCGGGACTGAGGCAAGAGGCTGAGGAAGCCATAGCCGAACTCGTTGCAGCGGGCCCTCCCCCGGCCGAGTTCGTAACGTTCGCGATTGTCCTTACCGGGTTGGGCCGCGGCGCGGACGCGTTGGCAGCTGCGGAAGCCGCCGCACTTCAAACACCATGGGTCGACGCCGCCCGCGCGTACGCCCAGGGCGATCTCGTGCGCGCCGCAGATCTCTTGGACGAGATCGGCGATCTGCCCCTCGAGGCGTACGTTCGCCTCCGAGCAGCCGGGCATTTCGCTGCCGAGGGACGGCAGGAGGAAGGGGAGTGGCAGGTCAAGCGCGCGCTCGCGTTCTACCGCTCGGTCGGGGCGACCCGGTACCTCCGCAAGGGCGAGGCATTGCTCGCGGCAGCGAGCTAGGTTGAACTGACTCCGAGATCTCCCGACACCTGGCGGGAGCGAAGAGACCTTTCTAAGACCGGAGCCACCGCCTCGTGAGGGTGGCGTCCGGTCGCCTGCTCAGCGTCAGCGACGAAACTCGCGACGAATCTCGACTGGAACCTCGAAGAAGTGTCGGGCGACGATGATCTCCATCCTTGTGCGGTTCTCCGGATCCCGCACGTACCGCGCGAGCGTCCGTTCGACCACTACGCCGACTTCTGATCAACGCGCTACGAGGAGCCGCGACCGCCTGGCGTCGCGTGACTGAATGGCCAGGGGGCCGTCGTCAAGCTCATTCGCCGCGGACGCTCACGCTGAGCGTCGCCCGAGCCGGCTCAGCGCTCCCAGCCGCGAACACGCTCGAGCTCGAGCACGCGGCGCATCGTCTCGAGCACGAGGACGTCGGGCTGTCGATCGAGTGCTTCGAGCATGCGCACGAGGTCGCCGGGGCTTGCGACTTGCGGGCGCAGGCCGTGTCCGAGCGGTTCGCGGTTGGCGCGGTGGCGGAGGTCGTCGTAGCCGCGGACGCCGGCGGGCTCGGGGACGATTTTGATCTCACCCGCGTCGCTTGTGAGCGCGATCAAGGGTTCCCCTTCAGGGTCGAGCCGGTCGAGCTCGAGCGGCTGCCCGTCGGCTCGGCGCGCGTGCACGCTCTCGAGCGCCTGCTGGGCCTGCGGAAGGTTCTCGGGTCGTGGTGAGGGGGTGAGGCGAGGCCGCGCGTCAGTTCGTCCGAGCCCTAGATGACGCGCGCAAGCGCCGCGACGACGAAGGAGACGCCGTCGCCGTCGAGCTCCTGTATCAGGAACATGAGTCGCTACCGCTCGATCGTCCAGCCGCGGTCGAGCTCGATCAGGCGCCTCATCGCCAGGAGCTTCGGTATGTCCCGCTCGCGACCGAGCGCGCTGAGCATGCGCGCGAGGTCGCCCGGCGAGGCGATGGACGGGCGCAGCCCGTGGCCGATCGGCTCGCGGGTGACTGCGCGGCGGAGGTCGTCGTAGCCGCGCGTGCCTTCCGGGTAGGGGACGATCTTCACCTCGCCGAAATCGCTTGACACTTCGACGACACGCTCGGCGTCGAAGTCGGTCGTCTGGAGTGATGGCTCGCGGCCATCGGGGCGGTTCGCGTTGATCGCCTCGAGGGCGAGGTCGAGGCGGCGCAGGTTCTCCTCCCTCGTCGACGGGGTGAGGTCGATCCCGCGGGTGATCTCGTCGGCGCCGTGGATCACGCGGGCGAACGCCCCGATCACGATGTAGGTGACGCGCTCACGCTCGAGCGCAGCCAAGGTCCCGTAGGGATCGAACCGCGGCTGCGTGCGTTGCCGCGCCATTACGCGGTGCGGCCGGGGTCGCCGAGCATCGCGAGCACCCGCTCCTGCGGAG
>JACCTK010000370.1 GCA_013812465.1 Actinomycetota bacterium | reverse complement strand
GATCTACCTCCAAGGGATCGACCCCGAGGAGATCATCGCGGCCGTGCGCGCACGCCGCGCGCCGATGATGTCGGCCAGCGCCGGGCTGCGACTCTGAGCGACCGGATCACCAGCGGGAGCGCCACGGGGCTCCCGCTTCACTCGGACGGAAGCAGGTGTGCGCCGCCAGACTTCCGACGCTCGCGCGCGTCGTCCGATAACGCGCCGCGTCGGCGTTCGTGTTATCGGAATTCGCCGGAAGGAGAAGCCAGGTCAGCGTCAGCTGACACGACCGCGCTCGTCCGGAGGAGCGAGTTGGTGTGATCTCGAGAATCCCCCTTCCATGGGATGCCGTCGCGCAGACGGACATCTGGTGCGGCCTCCATGCCAGCTTCCCCTCCGCGGATCGCGCGGGACGCGTCCGGACGACCGCCAGAGCATGGCACTCGGGCGTGGCGCGCACCAGCATTTCGTCGGGACGCCCGTACGTCGAGCACGGCCACGCTCCGTCGTCGGTGAGAGCCCGTTGCGGCAGGATGTCGAGGACCGGCCGCCGGCTTCGACATAGTCGTCACGGCGCCGGCACGAGAGGAGCGCGCGATGAAGTACATGTTGCTGATGAACTACGGCTTTAGGCGTGCCGGCCGCTGCGGTGGCGAGGATGTGTGCCGTGCCCGCGATCAGTCGTTTCTTTGGGATCGTGATCGCGATGTACTTCGACGATCACGGCCCGCCGCACTTCCATGCCCGCCACGCCGACGGCAACGCGAAGGTCCGCATCGACACGCTGGAAGTGATCGAGAGTACCCTCGGGCGCCGGCAGCTGCGCTTCGTGCTCGCGTGGGCCGAGCTGCACCAAGACGACTCTCCGAGAACTGGCGTCGTGCGCGGGCCGGTGACACACTTCACGAGGTAGAGCCACTGCGATGATCGGCCTGACCCCAGACGTAACCAAAGCCCGCGCCGTCCGCCACGGCGTTCTTGCCCTCACCTTCGCCGACGGGCTACAGGGCGAAGTCGCCGTGCTCGAAAGGATGCGCGGGCCCGTCTTCGACGAGGCACGCACGCCTGACGGCTTCGCGAAAGTTCAGGTCGATGGCGAGACCGGAACCGTGACGTGGCCGGCCGGGGCCGACCTTGCGCCCGACACGCTCTACGAGCGCGTCCGAACCGGCGCCTGGCCAGACCAACACGTCGCCGCCTAACCACCCCCGCGCCACCGCGGAGCGGCGCTGCCATCCCTTCGCGCCGGAGTCGATAGCCGACGCCCGCTCGTACTTCCACGTGGAAAGCAGACGCGACCTGGATGGAGCCGTCGAGAGCAGGGACGAAACAGGGGTCATTCCCGCTCGAAGACGTTGAGGATGTTGCCGTCGGGATCCTTGAACCAGATCGCCTTCGCCCCTGGGAGCGTCGCGATCCCGTACTCTGTCTTGAGCCCTGGCATGTCGTAGTCCTCGAGGGCGACGTCCTTGTCGCGAAGCGCGTTCGCCGTCGCCTCGATGTCGTAGACCTGCCAGGCGGCTAGTGTCGCGGGCGACTTGCCGGCGTTCTCCTCCGTGGGGTAGGTGAACAGGCCGGTGCCGCCTCCGCACTCGTATTCGAAGCTGCCGTCGGCGCGTGGTCCGCCCGCGAACTCGAGGCCGAGCACGCCCTCGTAGAAGCCACGGGCGCGGTCCAGGTTCCTTACGGGAATGGCCGTCATCAGGCGGCTGTTTCCCAGCATCGTCGTGGCCCTCGTCAGTAGGACACCGAGGGGATCCACGAGCCCGTCGGCTCGCGGTACTCGCCGATCGCCATGTACGTCATCGGCTTGACGACGCGCAGACCCTCGTCGAGACACCAGCGGAAGAGGCCGGCCTGCCGCGTCGGCAGCAGGAACGAGGCCTGTTGGCCCTCCGCCGCCAGAGCCCCCAGGATCAGGGCGCGCATGTCGCCCTCGGTTTCGGCGACGGCGTGCGCCGCCGGGAAGAAGGTCAGGGTTGTGGCATAGGCGCTGACGCGACCGTCGCGGACAGCGACGAACGGCGAGAGGACGGGGACCTGGATGGCGTCGCGCAGCTCGTTTGTGCGCTCGAAGCCGTGGACCCTCAGGCAGAGCTCCTCGCACTCCCCGGTGTCCGCCTCCTCAAGCGGACGCACGTCGACTCCGGCCGCCGGGCCGCTCCTCGGCCTGCCGCTCATCACGACCGCCGGCTCCTTGACCGCGAAGCCCAGCGAGGCATAGAGCGAGAGCGAGCCGACGTTGAAGGAGTCCTGGAACAGGCGGATGCCCGCCGCCCCACGGCTCCGCTCCAAGGCGGCCTGCATCAGGAGACGGCCGATGCCGGACCCCTGAGCTCCGGGATCCACCGTGATCGGTCCAAGTCCGCGGATCGGCCCGCGCTCATCCACGAAGTTCGACCCGACGATCCGGCCGTCCCTCTCGGCCACCACACCCCAGATCGAGGGATGCGCGATGAAGGCGCTGGTGAGCTGCTCGGCGGCCTCGACTGTCGGCCAGTCGCGCAGGAAGCGGTGATGGTCGTGGATGCCGCCGAAAGCCGTGTAGATGATGCGTGCACATTCGCCGGCGTCAGCAGGCCCGATCGCTCGGAGCTCGACCGTGGCATCCCGTCCGGTCCGAGGGGATTCGATCGTCGTAGGCATGGTCCCTCCTCGTCACAGCTGGAGTTATGGTCTATCCGATAGAGTACTACTATATCTAAACTATGGCGACCGTCAAGAAGCGCACGTACGACATGGCCAACCGCGCGCACCAGGCCGCCGAGACGCGGCGCCGGATCGTCGAGGCTGCGGCCCGGCTCTTCTTGCGACATGGCTATGCGGCCACTTCGATGAACGCAGTCGCCACGGAGGCTGGCGTGGCCGTTCAGACGGTCTACGCCAGCATGAGGACCAAGCGGGACATTCTCGAGGCGGTCATCCAGTCGACCGTTCGGGGTGACGAGGACGAGATTCCCATCGCCGCGGCTCCGCGGTGGCGTCAGATGGAAGCGGAAACCGATCCGCGCGA
Source organism: Actinomycetota bacterium (assembly GCA_013812465.1). Next base: position 870 of record JACCTK010000370.1, on the reverse strand, counting down.
GAAGCTCGCCCTGTTCACGCGAGTTCATCGGGAGATCTGCGAGCGCGAGGCGGAGCTCTTCGTCGTGCTCGAGACGGCTGCCGCAGTCGATCCGGAGATCGCGCCGCTCCTACGCGACAAGGAGCGGTTTCGCTATGAGGATCAGGCGCGGGTCGCGCGCTCGCTCAGTCGGCAAGGACAGCTGCGACCCCGACTATCCGCCCGCAAAGCCAGCGACATCATCTGGGCGCTTGCCAGCGAGCGCGTCTACCTAGCCCTGGTCAAGGAACGTGGCTGGAGCATCGACGAATACGAGGCTTGGCTCACGGACCAGCTCGCCGCGGGTCTGCTAGCAGCCTGACCCGCGACGACTACCGCCGCCGCGCTTCCTCGCGTCCGTCTGGAAGGCGCACCCGCAGCTCGTCCTGAGCGGGCTCGTGCCGGGCGCTGGCGCAGACTTCCGCTCTTCGCGTGATCAGATCACCTGCGGGTTGACAGGTGACCGAATAGTCACGTATACTCCCGGCCCATGGACAAGGTGTTCAAGGCCCTCGCCGACCCCACGCGACGGGGTCTGCTCGACGAGCTGTTCAAGCAAGACGGGCAGACGCTGAGCGCGCTGGAAGGGCGGTTGCCGATGACGCGCTTCGGCGTGATGAAGCACCTGCGGGTGCTTGAGGAGGCGGGTCTGGTGACCACGCGACGGCGTGGGCGCGAGAAGCTCCACTTCCTGAACCCGGTCCCGATCCGGCTCGTCCACGACAGGTGGGTGAGCAAATACGCCGAGCCCTGGGCGGCGACGCTCACCGGGCTCAAGGAACGATTGGAGGGCAAGCCGATGGAGGCAGCCAAGACGGTCTCGTGGGCGGAAGGTACGGCTCCGGTGATGGC
>JACCTK010000369.1 GCA_013812465.1 Actinomycetota bacterium | reverse complement strand
TTCGGAGAGGTCGGTCTGCGCTCCCTCTCGGCGCTCGTCGGCGCCGCGATCATCCCCGTCGCGTACGGAGCGGGTAACGCTCTCGTCTCGCGCCGGGCCGGCGTAATCGCCGCCGGTCTTGTCAGCGTCCACCCGTTCCTGGTCTGGTATGCACAGGAAGCCCGCGCGTACAGCCTGTTCGCGCTCCTGACGACGTGCACCGTGCTCTTCTTCGGCCGCGCTCTCGGGACGACGAGGAGGTGGGACCATCTCGGCTGGGCGCTTTCGGCAGCTCTCGCGCTCGCGACGCATTACTTCGCCGTCTTCCTCGTCCTGCCCGAGGCGCTTTGGCTGCTCGCCCGGTCCGGGTCGCGTCGACTCGCCGCCCTCGCGATCTCGCTGCCGACAGCCGTCGGGCTCTTCCAGGTGCCGCTCCTGCTCGAGCAGCGCGGCGCAGGGGAGGCAGTCACGGGCGCTTCCCTCGGCGCCAGAGTCGCCGGTGTTCCGAAGGGCCTCGCGGTCGGCTACAGCTTCCCGGCGGAGATCGTAGGCAGTGTCGCCGCCGCGGCGCTCATCGTCACCGGACTCGTTCTGCTCGTGACTCGCGCGCCGCCCGAGCTGCGGCGGCGCGCTCTCGTCCCCGGAGGGCTCGCGGTCGCGGCGATCGGCGCGCCGATCGGCCTTGCGCTGGCCGGCGCCGACTACGTCATCGTCCGAAACGCGATCCTTGCGATCGTGCCCGCCACCATCTGCATCGCGACCGGGTACGCGGCGACTCGGCTCGGAATCGCGTTCGCCGCTGCCCTTTGCGGGATCCTTCTCGCGATCACGCTCTGGGTCTCCCTCGACCAGCGCTACGGGCGGACGGACTGGCGTGGAGCGGGCGAGCGCCTCGGCTCCCCCGGCGAGGCCCGGGCGATCGTCGTCACGCCGTTCCTCAGCCGACAGCTCTGGGCGCCGTATCTTCCTGGTCTCGAGGAGCCTTCCGGTGACGTCGTCCGAGTTCAGGAGATCGCCGCCGTCGGCCTTGCCACGGAGGAGGGATTCTCGATCGCCGGGCCGGTGAAGCCGCCCGCGCTCGACTCCGGACAGCCGGCTCCGCCCGCCGGTTTTCGGATCGTCGCCGTGGAGCGCACCGAGACGTACGCTCTCGTTCTGTATCGCTCGTCACGCCCAAGGAGTGTGTCTCTGGCGGAGCTCGATCAAGTTCGCCTCGCCGACCAGCAGCCCGGCTTCCTGCTCCAGCCTGCGCTCACCCGTTGACGCGCTCGGTCCATGCCTCTGGCCTGATGCTTGATCGGAGACTCACGCGTGCCGAAGAGCGGCCACGACGCGGCGCCGGATCACCACCCTCCCGCATCGCACAGGCTTCTAGCCTGCGCGATGCGTGATTGCGGCGCCCGGCTTGGTCGTGACCACCCTCGACTACGCGCCGTCTCCGATCAAGCATCTAGCATCGTTTCGTGAGCACGAGCAAGATCGAGGCGCCGAGCCCGCCCGCATCCGCGACTCGACCCGCCTCCGAGCCGGAAGCGCGATCCGACCGAACCTTCGTCATCAAGCCGGCGTCGCGGATGCCGCACCTCGACATCAGCGAGCTCTGGCACTACCGCGAGCTCTTGCAGACGCTCGTCTGGCGCGACATCGTCGTCCGCTACAAGCAGACCTTCCTCGGCGTCGCGTGGGCGATTCTCGTCCCGGTCTTCACGGCCACGGTCTACATCATCGTCTTCGGCAAGTTCGCGAACTTCCCGGCCGGCGAGGTCTCCTACCCGAGCCTCGTGGTCGCAGGTGTGCTGCCGATGCAGTACTTCGCGTCCTCGCTCACCGGGTCGAGCCTGAGCCTCGCGGCCAACTTGCAGCTCGTGACGAAGGTGTACTTTCCGCGCGCGCTCCTGCCACTGGCCGCGGTTGTCGTTCCGATGATCGACTTCCTCGTGGGCCTGCCCGTGCTGATCTTCTTGATGTGGCTCTACGGGACCTGGCCGGGCGGGGTGGAGCTTCTGGTCGCGCCGTTCGCGATGGCACTCGCCCTGATCACTGCGCTCGGCGCCGGGTTCCTGCTCTCCGCGCTCAACGTCCGGTACCGCGACGTGCGGTACATGATCCCCGTCTTCCTGCAGGTGCTGCCGCTCCTCTCCGGGGTCATGTACGCGGTCGAGGAGATCCCGACCAAGTGGCAGTGGATCCTCGCGTTCAACCCGATGACCGCGGTCATCGCCAACTGGCGCTGGGCGATGCTCGACGCCAGCGCGCCTAACCTCGGCCAGACCGCGATCGGCGTCGCTGTGGCGCTCGTCGTCTTCTTCGGTGGCCTCGCGGTCTTCCGCTCCTCCGAGCCGCGCTTCGCGGACACGATCTGAGTGGTCTGATGGCGATCGCGATTGAGGCAGACGCTCTCTCGAAGCGGTACCGGATCGGTGAGCTCCAGGCGGCCTACGGCACCCTTCGCGAGTCGATGTCGCATACGGCGAAGCGCCTCACGGGGCAGGAGCACCGGCGCGGCTACGAGGAGATCTGGGCGCTCAAGGATGTCTCGTTCGAGCTCGAGGAGGGCAAGGCGCTGGGGCTCATCGGCCGCAACGGCGCGGGCAAGTCGACGCTCCTCAAGATCTTGACGAGGATCACGACCCCAACCGAGGGCCGCGCCGAGATTCGCGGCCGCGTCGGCAGCCTGCTCGAGGTGGGAACCGGATTCCACCCTGAGCTCACGGGGCGAGAGAACGTGTTCCTGAACGGGGCGATCCTCGGCATGAAGCGTCGCGAGATCCAGGCCAAGATGCCCGAGATCGCCGAGTTCTCCGGGGTCGAGAAGTTCCTCGACACCCCGGTGAAGCGCTACTCGAGCGGAATGCACGTCCGCCTCGCGTTCTCGGTCGCGGCCCACTTCGAGCCGGAGATCATGCTGGTGGACGAGGTGCTGAGTGTCGGCGATGCCGAGTTTCAGGCTCGCTGCCTCGGACGGATGGAGGACATCAACACCACCGGGCGCACGGTCGTCTTCGTCTCGCATCAGGTGCAGGCGGTGGCGCAGCTCTGCGACCGCGTGCTGCTGATGGACGAGGGCCGGGTCGTCCGCGATGGCGACAGCGCCGAGGTCGTCGCCCACTACCTCCAGTCCGCGACCGGAACGAGCTCCAGCCAGACGTGGGAGGCCGAGGAGGAGCCCGGAGACGATCTCGTCAAGCTCCACTCGGTCCGGGCGGTCCGTGCCGACGGCGAGACCGCGGACTACGCCGACGTGCGCGAGCCGGTCGGCATCGAGATGGCTTACTGCGTCCTCCACGACGGTCCCCCGATCTTGCCCAAGATCAAGGTCGTCGCCGGCGGCCAGATCGCGTTCAACGCGATGGACGTGGGGCCGCGCTCGAAGGAGCCGTCACGGCCTGGCGAGTACGTGGCCACAGCCTGGATCCCTGGAAACTTCCTGAACGAGGGGCTCGTCACCGTGGACGCTGCCCTCTGCACCATCGACTCGCCAAAGCTCCACCATCACGTGTCGATCCACGAGGCGGTCTCGTTCCACGTGCAGGACCCGCTCGAGGGAGACTCATCGCGTGGGACGTTCACGGGTCAGTGGCGCGGGGTCGTTCGGCCTTTGCTGGACTGGACGACGACGAAAGTCTGAAGGCGCGTGCGGCTCGTGGCCATCGTCCTCGTCCACAACGAGGACTCTTCGTCGAGCAGGCGATGCGGAACATCGCGCCCGTATGTGATCGCATTCATGTCGTCGACCACCTCTCGACCGACGGGACGCCGGAGATCCTTCGCTCACTCGCGGGCGAGCTCGACCACGTCACGGTCGAGCGCTCGAGAGACGCGGGAGACTCACATCGTGCGATCGAGTCCCATGCAGGGACGCAGACCTGGGTTCTGGGCGTCGACGGCGACGAGCTGTACGACCCTGTCGCGCTTGGACGTCTGCGCATCGAGCTCGAGGATGGCGCCCACGCGGACGTGTTCCGCTTGAAAGGCCATGTCCTCAACTGCAACTCACTCGACGAGCCGCGTGCGGTGGCCGGCGGCTACCTCGCTCCTCCATCTCGGCCGGTGACCAAGCTGTTCAACATGGCAGCGGTGGACAGCTGGACGGGATGTCTCGAGCGGCTTCACGACGGCCATGCGGCGTTCCGGGCCGGGTACGGGTGGGACTCGCTTCGCTATACCTCCGAAGAGACCGACTGGGACTCAGACCCGCTTCGCATGCTGCATACCTGCTTCCTCCCCCGCTCGAGCGCGGATCCGGCCGACGACGTCGGAGCCAGGCGCGGCCTCCCCGAGACCGGCGCCTATCGCAGAGGTTGGGGCGGCCTGGTGCACAGGCTCCGCCGCCGCCGTCACATCGATCCTCGGATCAAGAAATACCAGCGGTCGGGCTCGGGCTGGAAGCAGGAGTGGTACGCGCGCGGTCCGGTCGTGTCGGTCGACGCGTGCCCCTTCTTCGGCTCGACGGGAGTCGAATGACCCAGGCTCCCTACCCGCCGATTGAGCTCGCTACCCGGGTCGGCGAGCTACACGGTGCGGACTTCGACTTGTACGAGCTGATCGGTCGAACCGTCCGCGACGAGATCCTGGCCGCGCTGCCTGAGGACTGGACGTTCGACGGAAAGCG
>JACCTK010000333.1 GCA_013812465.1 Actinomycetota bacterium | reverse complement strand
TGCCTCCACGCCGGTTGCATCGCCGCCTACCGCGGTGACGATGCCGGTCCGGCAGGGCGCGGTCTCGGTGGCGGACGCGGGGAGGATGAGCCCCGCGCGCGTCTCCGTCTCATCCGATACGGGTTGGACGACGACGAACTGGTCGAGCGGCTCGAGCGTGACGTCGATGCTTCGGGATTCCTCGATCAGCTCTAACGATACGTCGAAGCCGCGGCCGGCGTCGTCGAAGGTCTTAACAGTGCCTGGTACTGAAGACCGAACAATTGCGTGCCGATCTGTCCACAGGGCGGGACCCGTTTACAGGCGCCCGGCGTCGACGATCCGTTGCAGAAACTGCTGCGTGCGGGCTTCTCGCGGCGCTTCGAAGATCTGCTCGGGAGTCCCTTGCTCCAGGATCACGCCCTCGTCGAGGAAGCACACGCGGTGGGCGACGTCGCGGGCGAAGCTCATCTCGTGCGTGGCGATCAGCATTGTCATCCCCTCGGCCGCGAGCTCGCGTACGACTTCGAGCACCTCGGCGACGAGCTCGGGGTCGAGCGCGCTCGTCACTTCGTCGAGGAGCAGCAGGCCGGGTTGCATCGCCAAGGCGCGAACGATCGCCACGCGCTGCTGCTGACCGCCCGACAGCCGGTCCGGGTACTCGTCCCGCTTGTCCAGAAGACCGAATCGGCCGAGAAGCGCAGCCGCGCGATCGTCGGCTTCGGACTTCCGCAGGCGAAGCGCCTTCTGCGGTCCGAGCGTGACATTCTCGAGCACGGACATGTGCGGAAAGAGGTTGAAGGCCTGGAACACGATCCCGATGCCTCTACGAACCCGGTTGACATCGACGGCCGGTGCCGTGATCTCCTCGCCCCGGAGCTCGATCCGTCCCGCATCGATCGGCTCGAGCAGGTTGATGCAGCGCAGAAGCGTGGACTTGCCCGATCCCGAGGCCCCGATCAGGCACACAACCTCGTGCTCCGCCAGCTCGAGGTCGATCCCGCGGAGCACCTCCACTCTGCCGAATGCCTTCCACAGGCTTTCGATGGCGAGCGCCGGGGCATTCACGTCGCCACCCCGCCGGCTTGCCGCCGTCGCCGATCGCGGGCGACGAGCCAGTCGGTGAAGCGGGCGAGCGGAATCGTGATCGCGACGAAGAGAGTCGCCGCGACGAGGTAGTGCGTGCCGTTGAAGTCCGCGGCCTCGTTGATCCCCGCCTGATTCAGAACCTCGACGACGCCGAGGACGCTCACGAGCGCCGTGTCCTTCTGCAGGCCGATGAAGTCGTTGAGAAGCGGCGGGATCACCCTGCGCACGGCCTGCGGGAGCACGACGTGACGGAGCGACTGGAAGCGCGTCAGGCCGAGCGAGCGGGCGGCCGCGTCTTGGCTCGGATGCACGGACTCGATGCCCGCGCGGTAGACCTCGGACACGTACGCCGTGTAGACGAGAACGAGCGAGACCGTCGCCCAGAAGATCTCCGAGTCCGGGATCCCCTCGAGCTGGAGAGCAGGCATACCCACCCCGAGCATCAAGATGACGAGGATCGTCGGCACACCGCGGAAGATGTCCGCATAGACGATCGCGAGCGCCCGCACGGGGAAGAAGACCGGGCCTGGAAGGCTGCGCAGGACAGCGAGCGCGAGCGCCGTCACGAGGATGATCGCCTCGGCGATCAGGAAGATCCTGACGTTGATCAAGAAGGCATCTGCGATCTCGGGGAAGGACTCGCGGTAGAGATCCCAGTCGAAGAAGTACGCCTTGAACCGGTCCCAGCCGGGCGACCGCGTGACGAGAAACGCGATGGCGCCGAAGAAGACAAGCGTGCTCGCGACGGCAATTGGCACCCCCCGCCCCGTGCCGGAGCGGGGAGTCGCGGTACTCAGGATCCGTGAGCGGCGATCGCCGTCCAGGGTTATGAGCTCTACCTGATGACGGGCGCGCCGGCGGCCCGCGAGAGCCAGCGGGTCTGTATTCCCTTGATGGTCCCGTTCGCCCAGAGCCTGTTGAGCGCGCGGTTGACGCAGCGCCTGAGCGAGTTGCCCTGCTCGAAGACCATTCCGAACCGCTCCCTTCCGCCGCGGTTCGGGAACTGGCCCACGATGACGCCGTCCTCAACCTGCACCGCGGTCACGAAGAACGCGGTCGGGAGGTCGACGACGATTCCGTCGATCTGCCCGTTCTTCAGCGCTTGCACCGCGAGGTCGTTCGACCGATACGCGAGGGGTCGCGACGAGGGCCGGATGTGGTCGACGATGTACTGGTAGCTCGTCGTGCCGAGCTGCGCGCCGAGGCGGTAGGGCCGAAGCGCGCCCCGCGTCCGCGCCCTCGCGATCGCGGTCCCCTCACGTCCGACAAGCGCTTGGTTCACGAAGTAGTACGCGTTCGAGAAGTCGACGACCTTGTCGCGCGCGGCGGTGTACGAGACCTGCGCCATGTAGAAGTCGAAGTCCTTGTCTCCCGGCCGGTACGACTGCGCGAAGGGGACATGCCTCCAGTCGACCTGTCCCTTTCCGAAGCCGAGCTGCTTCGCGACCGCATACGCGACGGCGGACTCGTAGCCCTGACCCGAGTACGGATTCGAGATCTTCCACGGCTTCCGTGTCTCGCCGCCTCCCCACCAGGGCGGGAACGCCGGATTGTCGGTGCCGAGAGTCAGGCGTCCGTCCTCGATCAGGTCGAGGTTTGCCTTCGCGCAGGCACCGGCCTGGTCCTGACTTTCCGGACTGCCCGTCGCAGTTGCCGCGACTCCGAGGGCGAGGGCTGCGAGGGCGAGACCGACGAGAACGGTGCGCATCGCAGAAGCCTCCTGGATCCGGGGAAAGGCGCGGCGAGCGTACCACCGCTAGCGTGGCGCCCGTGGCCAGTCCCTTCGTCGAGCTCGAGGTGGGGGAGCGGGT
>JACCTK010000319.1 GCA_013812465.1 Actinomycetota bacterium | reverse complement strand
TCCCGCTCTCAGACTTCCCGGCGCTCCTCGCAGCGTGCGTCGGGGTGCTGGGACTCCTCCGAGCAACGAAAGCGGGATACCTCGTCGCCGGTCTTTCCTTCGGCCTCGCGGCAAACCTGCGGCCGGCTTATCTGCTCGCGGCGGTAGGAGCTGTCGTGCTCGCAACGCTCGTCTCTCGGCGGCCGTGGAAATCCCTCGCGCATATCTTCGCGCTCGCGCTCGTTCTTGCCGGAGCATTGGTCGTCAGCCTTCCGCAGATGGCGATCAACCACCACCATCGTGACAGCTGGAGCCCGACTCTTGACGGAGCGAAGGAGATCGGCACCGGGCAGCTCGCATGGGGGCTCGTTCTCCAGAAGTACGAGACGTACGTGGGGCCGTCCTCCGAGTACCCACGCCAGAGAGTCCTCTACTTCGATCCCGTCGCCAACGACGTTCGTCAGGAAGAGGGCGTGTCCGACATCGAGAGCTACCGCGAATACGGGGAGATCGTCCTTCGTCATCCGGTCACGATGTCGGTCAGCTACCTGCTCCACGTCTTCAACGGCATCGATGTTCGCCATGCGACGCCGTACATCCGTGATCTTCGCGGTAGCCCACTCGTGTTTTCCCTGCTCCTGTACACGCTGGTGTTCGGCGCCGGCGCACGGCTCGCTCTGCCGGGTGCACGGCGGAGGCTCGGCGAGATCCGCTGGGTCGGGGTAGGCCTCTTGCTCTTGCCGACACTGACAGCGATTCCCGGTGCAGTAGAGCCGCGCTTCTTCCTCCCCCTACACCTTCTCGTTCTCATGCTCGTCTGCTTCGGTCCGGGTGTCGCCGCGAACGTTTACAGCGGAAGCAGCAGGCGAAGGATCGGCTTGGCGGTGGCGTACGTCTTGTTCGTGGCCGTCTCGGTGACGCTCTCCGCGGCCACCCAGGCTCAGATCGAGCATCCCTTGGCGGACGCCGCGAGTTCGCAGAGCTCACCGTCTTTCGAGGATCTCGAGCGGACCGGCGCGGGCGATCACGACGAAACCCTCACGGTCGAGGACCGGCCGAACGTCGGGCACCGCGTTCGCGACCCCGAGCTCGCCCGTGAAGATCCTCCCGATCTGATCGCCCTCGACGTACGCGACCCAGCGCACGCTCGCCGCACGCTCCCCGAGCTCTTCTGACGAGAGCGAGCCGCCCCAATCGAGCCGGATGAACGGCTCGGGGAGGGTGTAGACCTCGACCCGCTTGCTGAGATGCGGCAGCAAGCTTCGCGTCGCTGCCACCGGCACCCCCGGCGGAATGAGGTCGAGGGCCGCCTCGGTTTCGACGCGATCCAGGCTCGGGCTTTCGGACGGCAGAGTGTGGACACGGACTCCCCCGACGAGGGCGACGACCGCCGCGATCGCCAGACCCGCGGTCGCCGCGAGCCGCCCGACGCGGCCGGCTGACCCCAGCCGCCTGACGCCGAGGGCGGCGGCGACGAAAAGCCCGACCACCGTGCCCTGGTGGTAGTGGTGAACCAGGTCGTGCTGCGACGTGTATGCCGAAAGAGCGTTGTAGAGGGCAGTCGGCGCGGCGAGGAGCAGCCACGCGGGTGCAAGGAGCGCCAGGCCGCCGGTCGCGACGAGAAGCGCAACGAGCCCGAGGAGGCTCTGCGATGCGATGTCGGAAACCGTCTCCAGGGGGTGCTGGAGCGACCACACGACCGCCTCGCCCACCGAGTCGCCACGATCACCCGCGAACCGCTGGCCGAAGAAGTCGGAACCGCCCAGCGATTCCATGATCCGAGAGGAGGCGATGAACCAGAGCGCCGAGCCGGCGGCTAGCGCGCCCCCGATTCGGCGCTTCCCTTGGTACGCGAGGATCAGACCGAGAGCCACGTACGTGAGCGAGACGTCCTCCTTGAGGCTGAGCGCGAGGACCGTCGTGACAGCGAGCAGGACGACGCGGTTCTGAACGGCGGCGAGTACGCCGACGACGAGCAACACCGGCGCGAACGCGGATGGGCGGAACTCGAAAAGGTTGATCGAGGCGACCCACGGACAGGCGAGCCAGAGGAACGCGGGGATCGCGGCGAGCGCGGGGATCGCGCCGGAGCTGCGCGCAAGCGCGAACAACGCGGGTGCGGTCACCCCGAGCCCGATCGACTGCGCCGCGAGCATGCCCGGGACTCCCAAGCCGAGCCAGTACAGAGGTGTGAGCAGCACGAGCCCCGGTTGGAAGTGATCGGCCAGCATCGGCCGGGAGAGCACGGTCGAAAAGGGCTCTTCACCCTGGGCGAGGAGCCAGAGGAGCTGGTCGTAGATCGCCGTGTCGAACCCCGTGCGGAAGGCGTTGTGGTCGGCTATCGCCTCCATCGAAAGCCCGGCCGCGTAGAGGGCGGTCCCGAGCCAGACGGCAACGGCCCATGCCGAAACGGAAGCAAGCCGCGCCCGGATCGCGGACCCGACCGCCGCGTCAGGGACGATCTGACCCGTATCGCTCATGGGTCATCGTCACCGCGGTGGGCCGACCCTTGCTGTTCTCGTACGTGCGCCAGACGTACGAGCCCACGATGCCGAGCCCGATCAGGATGCTGGACGCCATGAAGAGCAACGCGAGCATGAGCGGCGTGTACCCGGCCACATCGATCCTTCCCGCCGCCCAGAAGGCCACGACCAGGCAGGCGTAGGAGACGCTCGCGACCACCCCGACGATCCCCACCACTGTGATCGCCGCGATCGGAAGACTCGTAAACGAGTAGATGCTGTCCTGCAGATAGCGGACGCGCTTGCGGACAGTCCACGCGCTCTTCCCTGCCGACCTCGCCTGGCGCACGTACGGGACCTCGACGCGCCGGAAGCCGAGCCAGTACAGGAGACCAACGAGGCTCGTGTTGGACTCGTCGAGGCGCGCGAGTTTCGTCGCGACGTCCCGCGTGCAGGCGAAGACATCGACGCCGCCCGCAGGAATCT
>JACCTK010000312.1 GCA_013812465.1 Actinomycetota bacterium | reverse complement strand
CCGCCGGTTCCTCGCGCTCCTTGCGCTGGTGCTCGTCGTCGGAGGCGGCGTCACTGCCATCCGAGCCGACTCCCTCGAGCAGTTCGTTCGCTTCCTCGGGGTCCGGGGAGACGAGCGGCCGCAGGGTGTCGAGACCTACTCGCAGCGCACGGTGCTCGCGTACATCGGCCTGAGAATCTGGGAGGACAGCCCGGTCGTGGGCGTGGGCTGGCAGCGCTCCGGGCGCGAGGACGTCTTCGAGCCGTATCTCGAGGATGCGCGCGAGCGCTTCCCGGACGTGGTCGACTTCGCGTTCCCCGCGCCCGGGCGCGAGTGGGGCGTGCAGAACCTGTACGTCCAGATGCTCGCGGACGCAGGCGTCGTCGGCCTTCTGCTCCTGCTGGCCGTAGGTGTCAGCGGGATCGTGCTCGCGTGGCGGACCATGATCCACGCGCCGAACCCCTGGGCGACAGGAGTCGGGCTCGTGGTGATCTGCGCGCTTCTGACGCTCGCCGGTGAGTGGGCGTCGCTGGGAATCGTCGCCGGTATTCCGCTCCAGGCCGCGACCTGTCTCCTGCTCGGCCTCGCGGCGGCCGGAGCGGCGACTGTCGAAGAAGAAGCTGGGGTTTAGCGGAGCGCGAAGCCCAGCGACCGCGAAGCGGGCGCCTTCAGGGTCTTCGCGCGACCGGAATCTGCGCGAGCAGATTCCGGTCTTGCGCAATGCAACAACCTAGTAGCGTGACGCTCGCGTGAAGGTCCTCGTCACCGGCGGCGCCGGCTTCATCGGGTCGAACCTGGTCCGCGCCCTCCTCGCCCGTGGCGACGAGGTACGGGTGCTGGACAATTTCTCGACCGGAAACCGCGCCAACCTCGCCGGTCTCGCGCACGACGTCGAGCTCGTCGAGGGCGAGCTTCGCAGCTACGAGCGTGTCCACAATGCCGTGCGCGAGGTCGAGGTCGTCTTCCACCTGGGAGCGCTGGGCTCGGTGCCGCGCTCGGTGCAGGATCCATTGACTTCGAGCGCGGTCAATGTCGAGGGAACCCTGAACGTGCTCCTGGCCGCGCGTGACGAAGGCGTGCGGCGGGTGGTGTTCGCGTCGTCCTCGTCGATCTACGGCAACCAGCCTGAGCTCCCGCTCCGGGAGGCGATGGCGCCCGACCCCGTCTCCCCGTACGGCGTCGCGAAGCTGGCGGCGGAGCGGTACTGCGTGAGCTTCGCGCGCGTGTACCCCTTCGAGACGGTCGTCCTGCGCTACTTCAACGTCTTCGGGCTCCGGCAGGATCCACGCTCGCAGTACGCGGCCATCGTGCCACTGTTCATCACGGCGATCGCCGCCGGCGAGCCGGTCACCATCTTCGACGACGGCGGGCAGTCCCGAGACTTCACATACGTGGAGAACGTCGTGGCCGCGAACCTGCAGGCCGCCGCTGCCGACGGCGTCAGCGGACGCATCTTCAACATCTCGGGCGGCGCCCCCGCGACGGTGAACGAGCTGGCGGAGACGATCGGCCGGCTGCTCGACAAGCCGGTGGAGCGCCGGTACTTGCCGCCTCGCCCCGGCGATCTGCGCGACTCGTGGGCGGACGTGAGCGAGGCGGGAGGCGCACTCGGCTACGAGCCGACCGTGTCGCTCGAGGATGGGCTGCGACGGACGGCTGAGTTCCTACTCGAACGAAAGGAGTGACGACGGTGGGCCACGGCTTCGGTTCGATCGACGACCTCGGGGAGGGCTACGGTTTTCGGAAGGTGCGTGCGCCACTCGGAGTGACCGCCTTCGGCGCGAACGTCATCGTGTATCCGCCTGGGTTCGTTGGTTTCGAGCACTTTCACGACACGCAGGACGAGCTCTACTTCGTCCATTCGGGCTCCGCACGGGTCGAGGTCGAGGGCGAGGATCGGGTCCTCGGAGTGGGCGGGCTCGTGCATGTCGAGTCGACCACGCCGCGCAGACTCTCCAACGCAAGCGAGTCCGACGACCTCGTGCTGCTCGTCATCGGCGGCAAAGGCGGCTATGTCGAGCGCGACGGCCACATGGTCGACGAGGCGGACGTCGAGCGGCGGGCCGCGTTCGGGAGGGCCGACGCTAGGCCGTCCGAATCGCGCTGAAGACGAGATCCTGCGCGAGCAGGCGGGCATGGAGCGGCCGGTATCGCCCGCCGAGAGGTGTCACGCGGACTCCTACGAAATCGGCGAGCAGAGCGCGGATGTCCTTCGACGTGAACATGTGCAGGTGCGTGAGATCCCTCTCGGGCTGAAGCCCACGGAGGAAGCGCAGCCGGTTTTGCATCCGGAACGCGTTGGGCACCGAGCCGACAAAGACGCCACCCGGCCGGAGGACGCGGCGCACCTCGGCAACGAGCGCACGCGGGAAGCGCACGTGCTCGAGCAGCTCGCCCGCGACGACCGCATCGAAGGTCTCGCTGTCCAGCGGGAGCGGCTCGTCGACGTCGGCTACGACAGGCGTGATCCCCAGCTGCTGGGCTTTGGCCAACGCAGCCTGGTCGACGTCGATGCCGACGACGGCATTGCCCTCGAGGAAGTGGCGGGTGAGCGCGCCCGAGCGACAGCCGAGATCGAGAACGTGCCTACCCTTGCCGATCGCCTCCTGAAAGAGAGGAATCCGCTCGGGGACGAAGACGAAATCCCCGTCGTTTCGGCGCTGACGGTGATGCGCTTCGTACAGCTGGCCGAGAGACGAGCTCACGCCGAGATGGTTGACCGGGAACTGACGCGCAGCCGGGGGCGGTCACGACCAAGCCGGGCGGCGCACTCACTCGTCGTGCAGGCTGGTAAGCCTGGACGACGAGGGAGGGTGGCGATCCGGAGCCGTGTCGTGGCCGTCATCCGGCCCGCCGTGAATTCCCGGTCAACCATCTACCTGACGGCGGTCTCGTGCCCGAGTGAGGCGATGGTCTTCCTCAGGCCGTCCTCCAGCTCGACCTCCGGCTGCCAGCCGAGCAGCTGCTTGGCGCGAGTGATGTCCGGCTGCCGTACTTGCGGATCATCGACGGGGAGCGCCTCGAAGACGATCTCGCTCGACGAGCCGGAGATCCGGATGATCGTCTCCGCGAGCTCGAGCAGCGTCTTCTCGTCCGGGTTCCCGAGGTTGACGGGGAGATGCTCGTCCGACTCGGCGAGCAGGACGAGGCCCCGGATCAGATCGTCGACGTAGCAGAAGCTCCGCGTCTGCGAGCCGTCGCCGAAGACGGTGACGGGCTTCCCGTCCAAAGCCTGTCGCATGAACGTGGGGATCGCCCGCCCGTCGTTCGGCCTCATTCGACTGCCGTACGTGTTGAAAATCCGCACGATCCCGGTGTCGACGCCCTGCTGGCTGTGGTAGGCCATGGTCAGCGCCTCCGCGTAGCGCTTGGCCTCGTCGTACACCCCGCGCGGGCCGATCGGGTT
>JACCTK010000293.1 GCA_013812465.1 Actinomycetota bacterium | reverse complement strand
GGACATGGACGTCGACGAGACCGGCGAGGGCATCGAGGTCGCCGTGCGCCGCGCTCTCGTGCGAAGCCGGGAGAAGCTCGACTACGAGGGCGCCCAGCGCTGGCTCGACGACGGCACGGCGTCGGAGTCGCTGCAGCTCCTGCGGGAGGTCGGGACGCTGCGTCAAGAACGCGAGGCGCGGCGCGGAGGGATCACGTTGCCGATCCCCGAGCAGGAGGTGCACAAGGGCGAAGACGGCTATGCGCTCCGCTACCGGGCGCCGCTTCCGGTCGAGGGCTGGAACGCCCAGATTTCGCTGATGACCGGGATGGGCGCGGCCAAGCTGATGCTGGAGGCCGGGGTCGGCGTGCTGCGAACCCTGCCCGAAGCCGATCGTGCGGCGGTCGCCCGCCTGCACCGCACGGCAAAGGCGCTCGAGATCCCCTGGCCCAACGATGTGACCTACGCCGACCTCATCCGCGAGCTCGATCCCCGGGTTGCGATGCATGCTGCGTTCGTCGCCGAGTCGACCGTCCTCCTGCGCGGCTCGGGATATCTCGCCTTCGCCGGCGCGTCACCGGACAGGGCCGTTCACGCGGGAGTCGCCTCGACGTACGCGCACACGACAGCTCCCCTGAGACGGCTCGTGGACCGCTACGTGGGCGAGGTCTGCCTCGCCGTGTCGGGCGGCGCACCCGTGCCCGAGTGGGCACGCTCGGCGCTCCCAGATCTACCCGAGACGATGGAGGTGTCGAACCGGCGCGCCCAGCAGTACGAGTCGGGGATCGTCTCGACCGTCGAGGCGGCAGTGCTCGAGCCCAGCGTCGGTCAGACGTTCCAGGCAGTCGTCGTGGATGTCCACGAGCACGACGGGGGCGGCACCGTCCAGCTGAAGGAGCCGGCGGTCACCGCCCGCTGCGAAGGCGACGATCTGCCGCTGGGCGAGCGGGTCGACGTCGTCCTCGAGGTGGCCGACGTCATGAAGCGTCTCGTCAGATTCACTGTCGCGGCCTGAGCTACGTGCTTCTTGCAAGATCGTCGAGGCGGAAGCATTCGACCATGTGGTCGTTCACCATGCCAACCGCCTGCATGAACGCGTAGCAGACGGTCGGCCCCACGAAGCGGAAGCCCCGCTGCTTCAGGTCTTTGCTCAGCGCCCGAGATTCAGCTGTCTCCGCGGGAAGCGCGGCCATGTCACGCCACTGCCCTACGATCGGCTCGCCGTCGACGAAGCTCCACAGAAAAGTGTCGAGGCTCCCGAGCTCATCCTGAACCTCGAGCACGCGGGCGGCGTTCGACACGGTCGACTCGATCTTGAGCCGGTTTCGGACGATTCCCGGAGCCGCGAGGAGTCGCTCGATCTCCTTCGGGCCGAGGCGCGCGACGGCCTCCGGATCGAAGCCGGCGAAGGCCGCGCGATAGCCCTCGCGCTTGTTCAGGATGGTGTTCCACGAGAGTCCGGCTTGCGCGCCCTCCAGCGTGAGCATCTCGAAGAGGTGACGGTCGTCGTGAGAAGGCACGCCCCACTCCGCGTCGTGGTAGGCGAGCATGAGCGCGGATCCACCCGACGTCCACGCGCATCTCATGACGGCCACGACGGATAGGATCGCACGCGATGCGCCGAGCGCTCTTTGCGATCGCCCTTCTCACCTTGGGCGCCGGCTGCGGCGGAGACGACGAGCCGTCCGCGTCGGGCAACGGCGAGTGCGAGAGCGTCGAGGCGCCGGCTCCCCGCGAGTCGGGCACGTTGACGGCGCCAACCGACCCGCTCGACAGCGGCAAGAGCTACGGCCTCGTGTTCGAGACGAGCTGCGGCTCGTTCACGGTCGGACTCGACACCGACCTCGCCCCGAAGACCGCGGCATCGCTGGTCGCCCTCGCCCGCGCGGGCTTCTACGACGACACCGTCTTCCACCGCATCGTCCCCGGCTTCGTGATTCAGGGAGGCGACCCCACGCAGACCGGCACAGGTGGACCTGGATACAAGACCGTCGACGCGCCGCCGGCTGGCTCGAAGTACGTCAAGGGTGTCGTCGCGATGGCGAAGTCCGCCGCAGAGGCGCCGGGAACCTCGGGTAGCCAGTTCTTCGTCGTCACGGGCGAGGACGTCGGCCTGCCGGCCGAGTACGCGATCGTCGGCGAGGTGACCGAAGGCCTCGACGCGGTCGAGCGGACAGGCGTGCTCGGCGACGCGAACGAGCGGCCCACTCAGCCGGTCGTCATCTCGAGCGTCACCGTCTCCGAGAGCTAGTGGCGTGAGCCGCATGGCGGCGGTCGTCCTCGCCGCCGGCGAGGCGACGCGCTTCGGCGCCCCCAAGCAGCGCCTCCTTCTCCCCCAGGTGCTCGAGCGTCTCGCCAAAGCCCCAGTCGACGAGATCGTCGTCGTCCAGGGGGCGTACGAGCTCGAACTGCCAAGTGACACAGTGTCACAAGGCATTCCTGTACGACTCGTCGAATGTCTCCACTGGATGCGAGGACCTGGAGCATCGCTTCGTTGTGGGCTCGAGGTGCTTTCGAAGGATGTAGACGCCGCCGTTATCGTCCTCGCGGACGGGCCAGATCTCTCGCCCGACGCCGTCGTGCGCGTTGTCGGTGTCTGGGGAGAGAAGGGAGGCATCGTTGCGGCGTCATACGCAGGCGGCCGCGGGCACCCTCTCGTCATCGGTCAGGCGGAGTGGGTCGCCGTTCCTGACGAGGGCCTCAGAGAGCTCGCGGTCCGCCTCGTTCCCTGCGACGACCTCGGCTCGCCCGGCGACGTCGACACACCCGCGGATCTAGAGAAGTTGTAGGGGAGAGAACTCGCCTCGCCCTACGAGGCGCCACCGACGTCGGAGGACGAGGCGGCCCTCGCCGCCCCTACGCCGTCGCGTCAAGACCGCGAAGCTGCTCCAGCTTCGCCCTGAGCCCCGGCGGCATCCGCTCCACCGCGCTCAGCTTCACGTACCGGCGCAGCGTCTCTTCGAAGCGATAGCGGCGCCTGCAGTAGTCGCAGTCACCGAGATGCATCTCGGCCTCGGCCCACTCCTCGTTGGTGAGCGTGCGGTCGAGAAAGTCCTGGAGAATCTCCTCGCAGCGATCGCAGGGCTCGAGCGTCATGTGAGCGCCTCCTCGGCGAGCTTCTGTTTCAAGGCCCGCCTTCCACGGTGCAGACGGGACATGACTGTACCAATCGGCACATCGAGGATCTGCGCGGCGTCCGCGTAGGTGAAGTCGCCGAT
>JACCTK010000280.1 GCA_013812465.1 Actinomycetota bacterium | reverse complement strand
TCGCCGTCCAGGCTTACCAGCCTGCACGACGAGTGAGTGCGTCGCCCGGCTTGGTCGTGACCGCCCCCGGCTGCGCGTCAATTCCCGATCAACCATCTAGAGGACGCATGAGTCGCCAAGTCCGGATCGTAGGCACGCTCGTCCTCACCGCGTTCGCCGTCGCCTACCTCGCCTGGAAGATCGAGCTCGGGACGACGCTGGACGTGCTCGAGGAGACCGACCTCGCGTGGTTCGTCGCTGCCGTCGCGATCATGGTCTTCACGATTCCGGCGCTGGCCGCGCGCTGGGGTTGGCTCCTGCGCGCGCAACACATCGAGGAGGGCCTCGCGTGGCTCACCCGCGCGTACCTGGTCGCCTACACCGCCGGCCAGATCCTGCCGACCTCGCTCGGCGGTGATGCGGTGCGGATCGTCGAGACGGCCCGCCGGCACGAGGGCCAGACAGCTGTCGCGACCGGAACCGTGGTGCTGGAGCGGGGTCTCGGGGGCGCCGCGACGGTGTTGCTCGGCGCAATCGCCTTCGTGCTCTCGATCGGGCGCTTCGACGTGAGCGCGTACGTTTGGCTCGAGGGGATCTTCGTATTCGGGACGATCCTTCTCGCGTTCCTCTTCTTCGCCCGTTCGGCGCGCCCGCTTCTCCGCCTGACAGCACCATGGCTCGAACGCGTTCGCCTCGATCGGCTTCTGCGGGCGTTCTACGAGAGCGTCCACCACTACCGTGGCCGCCCACGGCTTCTGCTTCGCGTGTTCGCCCTCACGTTCGCCGTCCAGACGGTGCGCATCCTCGCGATCTGGGCCACGGCGAGGGCGGTCGGCATCGAGCTCGAGGTGCTCGTCTACTACGTCATGGGCCCGCTGCTCTTCCTCGTTTTGCTCGTGCCCTTCACGCTGAACGGGATCGCCGTCCGCGAGGCGTTCTTCGTCAGCTTCCTCGGCAGTCTCGGCATTGGCGCTGAGCAGGCGTTTGCAGCGGGGTTTCTCTTCTTCCTCGTCACCCTGATCATGGCGCTGCCGGGTGGGGCGATTCTTCTCTGGGAGGGACTTCGCGGGGGGAAGACGCGGCCTCGGGTCGAGCATGGCTGACGTCTCGGTCGTCGTCGTCACCTACGACGCGCTTCCCTGGGTCGAGCACTGTCTCGAGAGCGTGCGCGGCGTCCCAACCGTTGTCGTCGACAACGGCTCGAGCGACGGGACGGCAACGTTCGTGCGGGAGCGCTTTCCCGATGTCGACGTGATCGAGTCCGAGAACCTCGGCCTTGCCGCAGGCTGGAACACGGGCATCCGCGCTACGGACAGCCGCTACGTCCTCCTCTTGAACGCGGACGCCTGGCTCGTCGGGGACGCGCTCGGCCGGCTGGTCGAGTTTGCCGATTCACGTCCGAAAGCGGCGTTTGTGGGGCCGCGTCTTTCCAACCCGAACGGAACGCTGCAGCGCTCGGTTCGTGGCTTCCCGACGCTCTGGAGGCTGGCGACCGAGTATCTCGGCATACGCAAGCTCGCGCCGCGCTCGCCTGCGCTGAACGCGTTCTACGCAGGCGGCTTCGACCACGACCAAGTGCGTGACGTCGAATCCGTCATGGGCGCGTGCATGCTCGTCCGCCGCGCTGCCCTCGCCGATGTCGGCTTCGCCGACGAGAGCTTCTTCCTCTTCAGCGAAGAGACCGACTGGCACTATCGAGCCCGGCAGACGGGGTGGGAGATCGTCTTCTTTCCCGGCGCCGAGTGCGTCCACGTCCGGGGCGCGTCGCATGCGGGACGTCTCTACCACGAGAACTTGCGGGGACACCTGCGCTTCCTTCGGAAGCACCGGGGAGCGCGCCAGGCGGAATGGGCGAGGCGTCTCCTGCTCGCTGCGCTGCGGCTGCGGGCGGCGATCTTCCGAGGTGAGCGCGGTCGCGCATACCGCGAAGCAGGGTCCTGGCTCGCCTCCGGAGACGTGGCGGAGCTCCTGAGACGATGAGCAACATCGAGCTCTACCTCCGGCTCATCCTCGGAACCGGGCTCGTGCTGGCGCCGGGCTGGGCTCTCGCCCGCGCCCTCGGCGTTCGCAGCGTCGCGGCGACGCTTGCGTGGTCGCTGACGCTTGTCTTCGCAGCGCTCGGGGTGACGTTCGCGCTCGGCGCCTCACTCACGCTCGCGATCGCGTTGCTCTTCGTAGCCGGGGTGGCGGCGGGTGTCAGCTGGTATCTGCGCAGGAGCCGGACCTCCGAGCGGATCCCCTGGCGCTGGGCGGCCGCAGGCGCGGGCGCCTCCCTCGGCATCGGCCTGTGGCGGGTTGCAGGATCCGTGCAGGGAGACGGCCTCTTCCATCTCGCGCGAGCGCGAAAGATTCTCGAGCTCGACGACCTCTCGCTGAAGGCGGTCGGGGAGTTCGCCGACGCCAGCCTCCATCCGGGCTACGCGTTCCCGCTCTGGCACGGATTCCTCGCGCTCGTGTCCCGGATCTCCGGGGCAGACCTCGAGCTGGTGGTGCTCCATCTCCCCTCGATCCTCGCCGTGCTCGCGGTCGTGATCGCCTACGAGGCCGGCTGGGCGCTATTTCGGAGCGTCTGGGCGGCCGGCGCGGTCGCCGGCGCGCAGGCCGGGATCATCTGCTTCGCTCCCGGCTCGGGCGGCGCCTACGCCTTCCTCTCGCTGCCGGCGACGTCGTCGCGGCAGCTGCTCGTGCCCGCAGCGCTTGCGCTCGCGCTTTCCGCTCTGCGCCTGCCTTCTCGGGCGCTCTTGGCCTCGACCGCCGCCGCCGGCTTCGTGCTCGCTGTCGTGCATCCCACCTACGCGATCTTCCTCTGGCTCCCGTTCGTCGGGTTCCTGCTCGTCCGGGCGCTCTGGACGAGACTCGACCTGCGACCCGGAGGGGCGGCCCTGGCGGCGCTCGTGCTGCCGGCGGCGTTCTTCATGCTCTGGCTGATCCCGATCGTCGCCGACACGGGCTCGGTCTCTCCCGATCGCGAGGAGATCCAGCGTGCGTTCGAGCAGTATCCGGGCCAGCTCGACATCCGCTCGGAGACGAGCTACAGCCTCGCTCCGGAGGTCTTCACGAGGAGCGGGCCCGTGGCCGTTCTTGCGCTGCTGCTGATCCCGCTGGCCGCATTTGCCGCCCGCAGGCGCTGGTCCGCGTTCGTGGTCGGCGGGTCACTCGCCGTGCTCGTGTGCATGCTCGTCCCAGTCCTCTTCACCACGCTCTCCGACCTCGTCTCCATCTCCCAGGCGCGGCGCGCGGCCGGGTTCCTGCCGTTTGCCTTCGCCTTCGCCGGGGGGCTCGGCGTTCTCTCACGAGTCCTCTGGCCCTGGCTACCTCCGATAGCCCTCGTCGCCGGGGCGGTCCTGCAGTACCTCTATCCGGGTGACTTCGACTACGCCTTCGACGACCCCGGTCCCGCCTGGGTCGTGTGGCTCGCGGTGATCGGCGCCGCTGCCGCCCTCGTTCTCGGCTTCGTCCGCCGCAGCCGTCCCCCCGTGGAGGACACTGCCGGACTCGCCGCCGCGTTCTTCCTGATTCCGGTCGTCGCCGTGGGCCTGGCCAAGTGGAGCCCGCCGTCGACACCTCCCCTGGGATTGCTCTCACCGGGACTTGTGGAGGCCGTGCGCGAGAACGTGCCGTACCGCTCGATCGTGTACTCGGATCAGGAGACGAGCTTCCGGATCGCCGCCTTCGCACCTGTCTATATCGCGGTCGCGCCGCCCGGTCATGTCGCCGACACGATGGTGAACCGGCCGTTCGAGCGGGCGCGCGAGGCTCGTGCTTTTCTGAGAACCGGCGATCTGGCGATCCCGAGGAGCTACGGCGCGCAGTACCTCATAGTCGACCGCGCGCGCGGGCGACCGCGCGCGTTCGATCTTCGGGAGCTCTACCGCGACGCCCGCTTCGTTCTTTACCGGCTGCCCCCGGAGCCGTAGCCCCCGCCGCCGGGCGTCTCGATCCGGAGGAGATCTCCGGGCTCGAGATCCCTGGTGACGAAGGCCGGCAGCTCCTCACCGTTCAAGAGGTTTCGGCCCGGAAGCCCGTCCTCGCCGCCCGCGGCTCCGCGCGGCGGGAGCTGGCGACGTTGGGTGAGGAGCGAGAGGCGGCAGCGCTCCAGCACTCGTAGCTCGCGAATCACTCCGTCTCCGCCACGAAAGCGGCCCGCGCCACCCGAGCCGCGGCGCAGCTCGTAGCGCTCGATCCTGAGCGGATATGAGAGCTCGAGCGCCTCCACGGGGGTGTTGAGCGTGTTTGACATGGCGACGTGGACCGCGGACGGGCCGTTCGCATTGGGGCACGCTCCCTGTCCGCCCCCGATTGTCTCGTAGTACGTGAAGCGGTCGTTTCCGAGGACGACATTGTTCATCGTCCCCTGACCCTGCGCGGGGACCGGAGCCGCTTGCGCGAGCGCGGCGAAGACGACGTCCACGATCCGGCTCGAGGTCTCCGTGTTGCCCGCGGCGACCGCGGCCGGCGGCTGCGCGTTGACGAGGCAGCCCGCGGGGGCGCGAACGGTGACCGGTGTGAAGGCTCCTCCCGAGGCGGGAAGGTCGGGCGCGGTCAGGCAGCGGACGACGTAGAAGCAGGCCGAGCGGGTAACCGCGAGCGGGCAGTTGAGGTTGCCCCGGTGCTGAGACGCGGTTCCCTCGAAGTCGATGTCGATCGAGTCACCGGCGATCGTCACGGCGGCGCGGAGCTCGAGCACCCCGTCCGGCGTCTCGAGCGCGTCGGCGCCCTCGAACCTGCCGTCCGGGAGCTCGCGAATTGCGGCACGGACGACGCGCTCGGAGTACGCGAGGAGCTCGGTCATCGCTTCCCTGACGCGCCTTCGCCCTCGTCGAGCGCAGAGCTCCTCTACCCTGCGCTCGGCGAGCGTGTGCGCGGCGAGCTGTGCGCGCAGGTCGCCGCGGCGCTCGTCCGGGTTGCGCATCCGGCCGACGAGCTCCTCGAGCGCGGTCATGTCGAGCCGTGTCGGCGCGATCACCACGCCTTCTTCCTCGAGCGTCGTCGATCCGGCGGGAAGGCTGCCCGGCTCCGAGCCTCCGACGTCCGCGTGGTGCGCGCGAGAGACCGCGTAGCCAAGCGCAGTCCTGGTGACGATCGTGAGGTCGGGGAGGTGCGTTCCACCCGAGTAGGGGTCGTTGAGGATCCACGGCTCGCCGGGCGCAGGATTGTGCTTCCGAACCGCGGCGACCGCCTCCGGCATCGCCCCGAGATGAACCGGGATGTGCTCGGCCTGCGTGACCATGCGACCCTCCTCGTCGAAGAGTGCGGTCGAGCAGTCGCGGCGCTCCTTGATGTTGGCCGAGAACGCGGAGCGGACGAGCACTGCCCCCATCTCCTCGGCGATCGCGCGAAGACCGCTGCCGATCACCTGCAGCTCGACCGGGATCATGGCGTTCTCCGCAGGACGAGCGTGCCGTGGGGATCGGTCTCGCCCGCCCAGCCTTCGGGAACCCAGACAGTGGCGCCGTCCAGCTCCAGCACTTGCGGGCCACGGACGATGAGCTCCGGCCCGCCGATCTCGATCGTTGGGGCTGCGCGGATCTCCGCCGTGCGCACGGCGACGAGCTCGAGCGGGCGGGCGGGGTCGGCGTAGCCGTAGCGCTCCCGGTGTGCCGCGTGGAAGCGTTCGAGGAGCCGGGGTCCGAGGGGAACCGTGAGCTCGAACGACTGCCCGACGTAGCGGAGGTCGGCTTCTCCTTCTGTCGGCAGCTCGCCGGCCTCTGCGAGCGGCTCGACGAACGAGCGCACCGAGTCGAGTCGCTCGTCCGCGGCTACCAGGCCGAGCGCTGAGAGGACGCCGGCCGCGGCGGGGACGAGGACGGTCTCTATGTCCAGCTCGTCTGCCAGCGAGCAGGCGTGGAGCGGCCCCGCTCCCCCGAATGCCACCAGCGCGAACTCCCGCGGATCGAGGCCCTGCTCGACCGAGACGACGCGCAACGCGCGCACCATCTCGGCGTTCACCACTTCGACCACTGCGGCCGGATCGAGGTCACCGAGCGCACGACGCGCGGCGCCCGTGTCGAGCACGATGCCACCGGGCAACTCGCTAGGCACTCGCCCGAGCAGGAGATTGGCGTCGGTCACCGTCGGGCGCTCTCCACCGAGGCCGTAGCAGGCGGGGCCTGGAAAGGCGCCCGCGCTCTCCGGGCCGACCCTGAGCGCGCCGCCGGAGTCGAGCCGGACGATGGAGCCGCCGCCCGCCCCGACCGTGTGCACCGCAAGCGTCGGGAGCCGAACCGGGAATCCGCCCACGCTTCTCTCGTGCTCGCGCCGGGGCTCACCGTCCGTGATGGCGCAGACATCGGTGGACGTCCCGCCCATGTCGAACGTGAGCGCGTTCGGGAAGCCGGCGAGAGACGCGATCCGGGCGGCTCCCACGACGCCGGCGGCGGGGCCGGAAATGAGCGCGAAGGCGGCATGCTGGGCGGCCTCTTCGAGCGTGGCGAGCCCGCCCGAGGAGCGCATGACGAGCGGCGTCGCGAGGCCTTCGCTTGCGCAGGCGGCCGCGAGGGCGCGCAGATACCGGGCGAGGACGGGGCCGAGGTACGCGTCGACCACGGTCGTCGACGACCGCTCGTACTCGCGGAACTCCGGCGCGACCTCGTGGGAGGCGACGACGTGGGCGTCCGGGTAGCGGCGGCGGAGCTCGGACGAGACCGCCTGCTCGTGCCGGCTGTCCCGAAACGCGAACAGGAGGCAGACGGCGATCGCCTCCGCGTCGAGCTCTGGCAACGTCGCGACATCGAGCGGCTGGAGCTCGCCGTCTCGACCGATGCGGCCGTACACGCCGACACACCGCTCGAGCGGCACGAGTGGCTCCGGATGCTCGGCGCACGGCCGGTACAGGTGCGCGCGGGGCTGACGCCGCAGCTGGAGAATGTGCTCGAAGCCCGCTGTCGCGACGAAGGCCGTCCGGGCGCCTCGGCGCTCGAGGAGCGCGTTGGTGACGATCGTCGTGCCATGCGTGAAGCGGTCGACCTCGTCCGCGCCGACTGCCCGCGCGGCTGCGAGCACCGATTCCTCCTGGTGCTCGGCGGTCGGCACCTTGGCCGTTCGGATCTCACCATCGGAGACGAGCACGGCGTCCGTAAAGGTTCCTCCGACGTCGATCCCGAGCGCGCGCATCGGTGCATGGTGACTGTCACCGGAGGTGACTGTCACCCGCTTCTCGTCCTCAGTAGAGTCCCTGTCGTGGACCGCCTCGTCTGCCTCGGGCTCAGCCATCGCACTGCCCCCGTGGAGCTCCGGGAGCGCGTGGGCACGCTCGGACTCGGCGCCGAGCGCTGTCCCGGTGTCGAGGAGCATGTCTCACTCACGACTTGCTATCGAGTTGAGTTGTATGCGTACCTCTCCGGCGGAGTCGAGGAGGCGCGCGAGGAGCTGATCGCCGTCCTCGCGGGCAAGCATGGGGTCGACCGGAGTCTGCTCACCGACCACCTCTACGTGCACGCAGGCGAGGATGTCGCGCGTCATCTCTGCCGGGTTTCGGCCGGCCTCGACTCGCTCGTGCTCGGCGAGTCCGAGATTCTCGGGCAGGTCGGCGACGCGTTCGAGGAAGCGCGCGCCTCCGGAACGACGGGGCCGGTGCTTTCGCTGCTCTTCCGCACGGCTGTCGCATCCGGTCGGCGCGCGCGTTCCGAGACCGCGATCGGCGCGAACCCGGCCACCGCCAGCTCGATGGCGCTCGCACTGGCCGAAGGGGTGCTCGGCGATCTCCGTGACCAGCGCGTGCTGGTCCTCGGGGCGGGACGCATCGCGGTGCAATCTTTGAAGGCGGCACGGGGCCGCGGAGTCACTCACATCGCGCTAGCCAATCGCACGCGCGAACGGGCTCGAGAGGCAGCGACGCTTTTCGGGGCAGATGCCTACGGGCTCGAGCAGCTCGCGGACGCAATCGCCTGGGCGGACTTGGTGGTCACGGCGACGTCCTCGGAGAGTCCCGTGGTGGCCGCCGAGACAGTCGAGGCGGCGATGTCGCGTCGGGCTGATCGCGCGCTCGTTTTCGTGGATCTGGCAGTGCCTGCGGACGTCGAGCGCAGCGCCGGCGCGGTTCCCGGCGTTCGGCTGTTCGACGTCGATGACCTTCGCGCGGGTCTCGACGACGCGATCGGGTCGCGCTTGGGCGAAGTTCCGAGCGTGGAGGCGATCGTGGAGGACGAGGTTGAGAGCTTCGGCCGCCGCTACCGCGAGCTCGAAGTGGAGCCGCTAGTCGCGTCTTTTCGCCAGCGCGCGGAGGCGATTCGACGGCAGGAGGTCGACCATGCGCTGCGCCACCTCGGCGACCTCGATCCGGAGATCGCTGAGCGAATCGAGCAGCTCTCCCGCGCTTTGGTCAAGAAGCTGCTGCACGAGCCCACCATTCGGTTGCGACAGCGTGCGGCCTCACAAGACACGGACGAGGTCGTCGCCGCGATACGCGAGCTGTTCGGGCCTCCGGCGCCGCGCGATCCGTGAGCTCCGAGACGGCGGCGCTCCGCGTCGCCGCGGTAGTGCTCGGCACGAGAGCGTCGGCGCTCGCACGGGCGCAGACCGAGCGCGTCGCAGACTCGCTTCAGCAGGCGTGGCCCGGGATTGCCTGCGAGACGAAGCCGCTAGGCACACGTGGTGACCGAACCCAGGCGAGCGGCGTGCCGCTTCCTGCGATCGGCGGGAAGGGGCTCTTCACCGCAGAGCTCGAGCAGGCCCTGCGCGCAGGCACGATCGATCTCGCTGTCCACTCCCTGAAAGACCTGCCAACGGAGGAGACACCGGGTATCACGCTCGGCGCCGTCTGTTTGCGGGAGGACGTCAGGGACTGCGTCGTCGCGCGAGACGGCCAGAGCCTGAGCGGACTTCCAGCGGGTTCTGTGATCGGGACGAGCAGCCTGCGCCGCGCGGCGCAGCTCCTCGGCCTGCGCAACGATCTCGAGGTCCGCTCGATCCGGGGGAACGTGGACACACGCGTCCGCAAGGTGCAAGACGGCGAGTTCGACGCCGTAGTGCTCGCCGCCGCGGGCGTCCTTCGACTCGGGCTCGAGGACGCGGTGACGGAGTGGCTGGAGGCCGAGACGATGCTCCCCGCCCCGGGGCAGGGCGCTCTCGGAGTGCAGTGCCGGGCGGATGACGAGCGGGTTCTTGCTCTCCTGGCCGCGATCGACGATCCCGGCGCCCGAGCGGAGACGACAGCCGAGCGCATGTTTCTCCGAGCGCTCGGCGCCGGCTGCACCGCTCCGGTCGGCGCCCATGCAGTCGCGGTCGACTCCCCGCCAAGTGACACAGTGTCACAAGGACGGGTTCGGTTGAACGCATTGGTCGCCAGTCCGGACGGCCGGCAAGTCGTTCGAGTCGTGGGTGACGGCGAGCCCGAGGAGGTGGGTGAGCGCCTGGCGCGAGAGGCGCTGGCCGCAGGCGCGGGCGACATTCTCGCGGCGATCCGGGGGGCGCAGCCGCTTCGCGACCGGCGCATCGTCCTCACGCGCCCGCGCGATCAGATCCGCCTGCTCGCCGAGGCGCTCGAGCAGATCGGCGCGTCCGTCCTTGCGCTGCCGCTCGTCGAGATCGCGCCGATCAAGGATGCGAGCGCTCTCGACGCAGCATTCGCTCGCGTCGAGAGCTACGACTGGTTGGTGTTCACGAGCGCGAACGGTGTGGCGGGCGTACGCGAGCGGCTCGCTGGCAAGTCTCTGCCTGAGGGGACGCGCGTGGCCGCAGTCGGTCCAGCGACCGCAGAGGCTGTCCGGGCACTCGGCGTAGAAGCGGAGTTCGTCCCTGACCGCTTCGCGGCAGAGGAGATAGCCGCGGGTCTCGGGCCCGTCCAAGGCTTGCGCATCCTGCTTCCGCAGGCTGACATCGCTTCGCCGGGCCTCGCGGTCGAGCTCCGCTCGCGGGGCGCGATCGTGGACGCGGTCGCCGCCTACCGGACGATCGCCATCGAGCCGTCTCGGAACGACATGGTCGAGCTTGAGCGTGGGGTCGACGCGATCGTGCTTGCAAGCGGATCCGCAGCTCGCAGCCTCGTGCTGTCACTGGTAGGGAGAATCGCCGAGAGCGCCGTCATCGTCTGCATCGGCCCGAAGACAGCGGAAGCCGCACGGGAGGTAGGGTTGCGCGTCAGCCTCGTCGCCGACGAGGCGACCGCCGAGGGCATCATTGACGCTCTCACCTCGCACTTTTCGCAGAGCCCAGTCGTGGGGAGCCCATGACCGACTTCACAGAGACAAGCCCGCTCGATGCCCTTCGGCTCGACCCCGGAGCGCATCGGCCGCGCAGGCTGCGCCGCACGCCCGCGCTTCGCGATCTCGTGCGCGAGACGACGCTCGCGCCCGACGACTTCGTCTATCCCCTCTTCGTCGTGCCCGGCGAGGGCGTGCGGAAGCCGGTGCCGTCGATGCCAGGGATCGACCAGCTTTCCGTCGACAGTCTTGCGAGTGAAGCCGCAGAGCTCGCGGCGCTCGGCATCAAAGCCGTGCTGCTCTTCGGGATTCCGAGCGCGAAGGATGCGATGGGGCTCGAGAGCTTCGCGGACGACGGCGTCGTCCAGCAGGCGATCTGCGCGCTGAAGGACGCGAGCCCCGAGCTCGTCGTGGCGACCGACGTCTGCATGTGCGAGTACACGGATCACGGCCACTGCGGCTTGCTCGATGCGGACGGCTACCTCCTGAACGACGAGACACTCGAGCTCCTCGCCCGCATCGCCGTCTCGCATGCGGAGGCCGGGGCGGACATCGTCGCGCCGAGCGGGATGATCGACGGCATGGTGGGCGCGATTCGGACCACGCTCGACGGTGCGGGGCTGGAGCGCGTCTCGGTGCTCTCGTACGC
>JACCTK010000276.1 GCA_013812465.1 Actinomycetota bacterium | reverse complement strand
TTCGAATCCTCCCCCCTGCATCGCGCCGCGCTGGGCTACAGTCTCGAATCACGCCCTCTTAGCTCAGTCGGTAGAGCACCTCCATGGTAAGGAGGGGGTCGACGGTTCGAGTCCGTCAGAGGGCTCTTGAGAATCCTGCATGGTTCCTGACATCGCGGAATCTGAGGTGACACGCGGGCACACCAGCTGCCCAACGATGGAAACGATTTGGAACCGAGGTTCGGGTGCGTGACTTCGGGGCTTCTTCGCGCTGGGAGTCGTCGCAGCATCAGGAGGCCGATGGCGCGGTCGAGTCGAAGCAGCGCATCGCTCTCGGCGCGCCCGTCGTCGACTTCTCTCTGGCGGGCGCGCACCTTCTGGGTCGCGCGTACTGGAGCGAGGTCGAGCACGCGACGTGGCGACTTGTTCGGACCAGGCAGCGGAGCGACTCGCTCGAGCTCCGGCTTCTCGGAAGCGGTCCGGTGTTGCTCCGCTTCGGACCCCCTACGGCCGAGGCGACCGAGGATTTCGTGCGCTGCAGCTATCCCATAGAAGGAGGTCTGCTCGCACGGCGCCCGGCAGGCGAGATCGTCTTCGCGCAGACGGGCGGCTCCCGGCCGACCGTTTCTTCCACAATCCGCGGCTTCTTCCCCCGTCTCGCGTCGCGCTCGAACGAGCCGAGCTGGACAGGTGCCCTGTACAACGGGGTGCAGAGCCGAATACATGTAGCGGTGAGCCGCCGCTACTTCAAACGACTCGTCGCAGAAGCGCGCCCGTGAAGGTGCTGATCTTCGGCGCGTCGGGGGTGATCGGCAGACCGCTGGCGCATGCGCTCGCACGCACGCATGACGTGGTCGCGGTGTCACGGAGGGAGCACCACGAGCCTGGCGACGTCGAGTGGAAGATCGCGGACGCGACGGATCGGGATTCAGTTGCGGGCGTGCTCGCGGACGTCGAGGTCGTCTACTACCTCGTCCATTCGCTCGGCAATCCGGATTTCCAAGAGGAGGACATGAGAGCTGCCGGGACAACTGCGCGCGAGGCGGAGCGTGCCGGTGTGAAGCAGCTCGTGTACCTGAGCGGGCTCGGTGACGATTCCGAGACCCTGTCGCCGCACCTCCGCAGCCGGCGCGAGACGGGAAACCGTCTCGCGTCCACATCCGTACCACTGACGACTTTGCGCGCGGCGATGGTCGTCGGTCGCGGTAGCGCTGCGTTCGAGACGATCGTCGCGCTCGTCGATCGCCTGCCCGCCATGGTTGCCCCGCGCTGGGTGTCGACGCGCACGCAGCCGGTCGCTCTAGCGGACGTGGTCGCCTACCTAGCAGGAGTCTGTGAGCTGGAGGTCGCGTACGGCGTCGCATACGACGTCGGTGGACCGGAGGTGATGACGTACAGGGACATGATGGAGCGGATCGCCCGTCTGCGCGGAAAGCGACCGTTCATCGTCGAGGTTCCCGTCTTGACGCCGTACCTATCGTCGCTCTGGCTGCACCTCGTTACCCCGGTAAACGCGGGAGTCGCGCGCCCACTCATCGAGGGTCTGCGAACCGAGACCGTCGTACGAGACGACCGGATTCGCGAGTTGCTTCCCATCGACCTGACGTCATTCGACGCCGCAGTGCGCTCGGCTTTCGAGGAGAAGGCGTAGGGCCAGCGCCTTTCAGAAGCGACTCTTACGGCAACAGTCGTAGTTCGACCGACGACGGACCGCGCGAGGCGCCCGTGGTCGGTCGGCGTGACGGGCGATGGGGTAGGTGCACAGCATCGGGCAGCTGCGTAGTGAGCATCATCGCGCTCGCTTCACCACTTCGACGATCAGCAGCTTTATCAGCATCGCCGCAGGAAGCTCCGCTCGCGCGAGGCGCGGGTAGTCAGTCGTCAGGACAGGCGATGGTAGGTGCTCGGGATGCCCGGAAAACCAGTCTTCGTCGCCCTCATTATCGCGGTGCCGATCGTCGTCATGCTTCCAGTGGTCGCGCTCGTAGGTCCCAGACGCGGGGCGCTCGATAGCCCGTCGAGGTTAGGGGCGATGGAGTAGGTGCTGATCGTCGCCGTCGGCGGCATTCTCATCTTCCCCGAGTGGTCGGGCCTCGTAAAGGCGGCCATGTGTACGGCGACCGGATCCGCCCACTGCTCGAACAGCAGCGGCAGATCCTCGTCCCGTACCTCCCGCAACGTGAGCGCCATTCAGACCGAGTCTCGCCGATCGCAGAGCATCGTCGGTTGGGTCGATCTACCAGTGGGCGTCCACACGAGGTCCGCAAGGGTGAGGTCGAACACCTCTCCGACGGCTCCGTCCGCTGCTCGACCTGCGGTCGAGTTCGTGCTGCCCGCACACGGCGAGCCACGGACCGCGCGGCGCTCGAGCGCGTGCTTTCCTGAGCAGCGCGGTCGATTCCTGCAGCTCAGGCGACTCGCGTGGGCCAGTCTCCGGGAATGCCCCCTGCTGGAGCGGAGCGTCCGCTATGGTGCCCGGCGATTTGCCTGGGCTCAAGCCCGGTTGTGATTGACGACCTCGACGTTGTGCCCGTCTAGATACTTGACTACGTCGAGTTGAGTGACCATGATGGGAACATGAAAGCAGGCATCGCTGACGGCTACATCCGGGTGAGCCGCAGAGGCGGCCGCGAGGGCGACTCCTTTATCTCGCCCG
>JACCTK010000245.1 GCA_013812465.1 Actinomycetota bacterium | reverse complement strand
GATCTCCTGCGGGCCAAGCGCGCCGGCTGGGGAGACGACTCGATCGGAGACGCGCTCGGCCTGAGCGGCGCGGAGGTTCGCCGCCGCCGGCGCCAAGAGGGCGTGCTGCCGGCGTTCCGGCGGGTCGACTCCTGCGCGGGCGAGGTCGAGGCCGGCTCGAACTACTTCTACTCCACCTGGGGCGAGGCCGACGAGACGCTGCCCGCTGGCGACAAGCCACGCGTCGTCATCCTCGGCTCGGGACCGAACCGCATCGGGCAGGGGATCGAGTTCGACTACTGCTGTGTGCACGCGGCGCAGACCTTTCGCGAGCTCGGATACGAGGCCGTCATGGTCAACTGCAATCCGGAGACGGTCTCCACCGACTACGACACCTCCGACCGGCTCTACTTCGAGCCGCTCTCGCCGGAGGAGGTGCTCGCCGTCTGCGATCGCGAGCAGCCGGTGGGCGTCGTCACCCAATTCGGCGGCCAGACGCCGCTCAGGCTCGCCCGCTCGATCGAGGACGGGGGCTATCGCATCCTCGGTACCCCGCACGCCGCGATCGACCTGGCCGAGGACCGCGCGCGCTTTGGATCGCTGGTCGAGGAGCTGGGCGTGCGCTGCCCGCCCTGGGCGATTGTCGCGAGCGCCGAGGAGGCATATGCAGCCGCGCTGGAGATCGGGTATCCAGTGCTCGTCCGCCCGTCCTATGTGCTCGGCGGACGGGCGATGCGGATCTGCTACGACGACGAGCAGTTGGAGGAGGCGATGGCGGCGGTCCACGGTCCAGAGCTCGTTGGCGCGACCGGAACGCGCGTATCAGCGGGTTCCGGTCTTGCGCAGAATGGCGTACTTCTCGACCGCTTCGTCGAGCATGCGATCGAGCTAGATGTGGACGCCCTCTGTGACGGCGAGACGGTGTTCATCGCGGCTGTGATGCAGCATGTCGAGGAGGCGGGGGTCCACTCCGGCGACTCCGCCTGTGTGCTCCCGGCGCCGTCGCTGACGCTGGCCGCGGCGCTCGAGGTGGAGCACGTCGTCAAGCGGCTCGGTCCTGCGCTCGGAGTCGTCGGGCTCCTGAACGTCCAGCTCGCGATCGCGGACGGCTCGGTCTACGTGCTGGAGGCGAATCCACGAGCGTCGCGCACGGTTCCGTTCGCCTCCAAGGCGATCGGCCTGAACCTGGTGGCCGCCGCGTGTCGGCTGGCCGCGGGGGAGAAGCTCCCCGATCTCGCGCTGACGACGCCCCGGCCCACGCAGGTGAGCGTGAAGGCGGCCGTGTTGCCGTTCGCCCGCTTCCCGGGCGCCGATCCGGTGCTCGGACCCGAGATGCGCTCGACCGGCGAGGTGATGGCGAGCGCCGCAGATCTTCCGACAGCGCTGGCAAAAGCAGAACGGGCGGCGGGGCGGCCGCTTCCGACCTCCGGGACCGCCTTCCTCTCCGTGCGAGACGAGGACAAGCCCGCCGCGGTGGCGGTCGCCGCGGCGCTCGCCGGCCTCGGCTTCGAGCTGGTCGCGACCGAGGGCACGGCGAGGACATTGCGGGCTGCCGGGCTCGAGATCGAGGAGATCGCGAAAGTCGCGGACGCGCTACCCGACGAGTCGACGGTGGTCGACCTCGTCCGCCGCGGACGCTGCGATCTCGTGATCAACACGCCACAGGGCAGCGGGGCGAGGGAAGACGGCTATCTGATCCGCGAGGCGGCTCTGGTCGCCCGAGTTCCGTGCGTGACGACGATCTCCGGCGCGGCAGCAGCCGTGCATGCGATCGCGAACGCGCGAGCCGAGTCGGCGCTCTCGTTGCAGGAGCGGATCGGAAGCGGGGTCTGACCTGCCAAGTAACAGTCTGTTACTTGGCGAGCGGAGGATCTGCCGTGAGAGGTTGAGCGTCCGCGGGACGGAGTGGATCGGGCCCTATGTGCTGCTCCGGCTCGAGTGCGGCGAGTTGGGGCCGGGCGTGCCAGGACAGTTCTTCATGCTCGAGGCGCCCGGGCAGCTGCTCCCGCGACCGATGAGCCTCTGCCTCGCTCCTCCGGGGGAGCTGGCGTTTCTCCTGGAGCCGATCGGACCCGGCACCCGCGCCTTGGCGGCGCTTCGTCCTCGGGAGGCGATCCACGTCCTGGGCCCGCTCGGCAACGGCTTCGACCTCGACGTCCGGCGCCCGCTGCTCGTGGGCGGCGGGATCGGCATCGCGCCGATGCCGTATCTCTCGGAAGTGCTCGGCGGGCCGCCCGCGATTCTCGGTTTTCGCAGCGAGCGCCATGCCGAGGCAGCGCGACTTCTTCCCGGCGCCGAGGCGGTCGTCGAGCCGCGACTCGTGACCGAGCTCCTGCCCGGCGATCCGGGAGACGTCCTTGCGTGCGGCCCCGAGCCGATGCTCGAGGTCGTGCGGCAGCTCGCCCCCGCCGCGCAGCTCGCGTGGGAGGCGCCGATGGCCTGCGGCTACGGCGCCTGTTACGGCTGCGTCGTTCAGGTCGACGGCCACTACGTTCGCCTCTGCGTGGAGGGCCCGGTTCTCTGAGCTCGTGGCGAAAAAAGCAAGGGTCTGACCCTGGACGTGTCCGCACGGGACAGTGGAAGGTGTGCCAAATGTGCGCCGAGTTGTCCACAGGGCGATGAGCGTTCCGCTCCTGAACGCGAGCGGTTGCCTCGACGCGCTCACGGCGCCGGAGGTCGCGACCATGCTCGATGCGTTCGTCACGAAGACCGTCACGCCGCTCCCGCGGGAGGGCAACCCGCCGCCGCGGATCGCGGAGGTCGACGGGTGGATGCTGAACTCGATCGGGCTCCAGAACCCCGGCCTCGAGGTGTTCGCGACGAGCGTCCTGCCCCGCCTTCGAGACGTGGGAGTGCCGCTCTGGGTGTCCGTGGGCGGGTTCTCGGCGTCCGATTACAGGACCTGTTGCGAACGTCTGGACGAGCTCGATGGTGTCGACGTCATCGAGCTGAATCTGTCCTGCCCCAACGTCGAGGAGGCGGCGGAGACGGTCGTCGAGCTCATGCGGGCATCCCGAGGCGCCACGAGCAAGCAGCTCTACGCGAAACTCTCTCCCGCGACCCCCGACATCGCCGAGCTGGCGCGCTCGATCGCGCACGTGGGGGCGGACGGGCTCTCGCTCGTGAACACGCTCCGGGGCCTCGCGCTCGACCGCGAAACCCTTCGCCCGCGGCTTGCGCTCGGGCCGGGAGGAGCGTCCGGGCCTGCGCTTCGACCGATCGCGCTCGCCTGCGTGCATGCCTGCGCGACGGCAGTCGAGCTTCCGATCGTGGGCATCGGAGGAATCACGTTGGGACGGGACGTGCTCGAGTTCGTAGCGGCCGGAGCGAGCGCTGTGGCGCTCGGCACCGTGCTCTTCCGCGACCCCTTCGCACCCGTCCGGATTCGGGTCGAGCTCGAGGAAGAGGGGCGCGCGCGAGGGTACGGCTCAGCGGGAGAGATCGGCCGACCGGTGCCCGGATCGGCCTCCACGTCACGATCGTACGCAGATTAGAGAACATAAAAAGTCCTGCAAATGTGCGTAAACATTGCAGCTTGACCGGCGCTCCGAGCTTGGTAGACTCGTCCGGCTCATGGTCACGTCGAAGACGCACGCGCAGGCGCCTGCCCGCTCTCTGGATCAACGGATGGAGGCGCTCCAGCGAGCGAATGACGTCCGAGTCCGCCGCGCGCAGCTCAAGCGGGACCTGAAGGCTGGGCAAGCGCAGATCGACTCGATTCTCCTCGATCCGCCCGAGTTCGTCTCCACGGCGAAGGTCTTCGACATGCTCATGGCGGTCCCGAAGTTCGGCCGCGTGAAAGCGGCGCGACTCTTGAATCACTGTCGCATCAGCCAGTCCAAGACTGTCGGCGGTCTCTCGGAGCGCCAGCGAACCGAGCTCGTCGACCTCTTCAACCACCGGTCGTGACTGTGCGCAAGACCGGAAACCGCTGGCGCGGTTTCCGGTCGCGCGGGAAGACCCCTTCATGGGGTGCCCAAAGACCCAATGCTCCGGGGTGTGAAGCAGACAGCGTTCAGGCCGCGGGGTTTGAGTAAGTGCCGTCAGCCCGGCCCATTTTTGTCATAACCGGGCCGTCGGGCGCAGGCAAGGGCACGCTGATCAAAGGCCTCCTCGACCGCGTCGGCGGCATCGAGGTGGCTGTATCGGCGACGACCAGGCCGCAACGCCCAGGAGAGCTCGACGGACG
Source organism: Actinomycetota bacterium (assembly GCA_013812465.1). The sequence goes on along the minus strand of JACCTK010000245.1, from coordinate 2,869 downwards.
CGAGTACCGGTTCCTTTCGGACGAGGAGTTCACGCGCGGAGTGGAGGCGGGCGAGTTCCTGGAGTGGGTGCGATACGTGTCGGGACGCCGGTACGGGACGCTTCGTTCTGAGATGGAGCGAATCGCCGATGACGGAAAGACCTGCGTGCTCGAGCTCGAGCTGGAGGGCGCTCTCAGGGTGCAGGATCAGGTTCCGGGAAGCGTGACGATCTTCATCGCCGCAGACGTCCCTGAGCTCGAGCGACGTCTGCGCGAGCGGGCGACCGAGAGCACGGGCGAGATCGGCGGGCGAATCGCCCTCGCACGCAACCAGCTCGAGCAGGCGCATCTCTTCCGGTACATGGTGCGAAACGACGACGTCGAGCGCGCGACGTCGGCCGTCGGAGCCATCGTGGAGTGCGAGCTGGCATTCGCAGGTACCATGAGCCGCCCATGATCCACCCCCGACTCGATTCCCTGCTCGTCAGGACCAATGACTCCCGGTACGCGCTCGTCATCGTCGCGGCAAAGCGCGCGCGACAGATCAACAACTACCACCACCAGCTCGGCGAGGGCATCGGCTTCGACGAGGCGCCGCCGCCACTGATCGAATCCCGCTCCAAGAACTACCTGACGATGGCGATGGAAGAGATCGCGGGCGGGAAGATCACGTACCAGACTCCCTCCGTCTAGCTCCCCACCGGAGAGCGCATTGGCACGCATCCTGCTCGGCGTCACCGGGGGGATCGCGGCCTACAAGGCCTGCACGCTGACGCGACTGCTCGTTCGCTCCGGCCACGATGTGCTTCCGCTCGTCACCGAGGCGGCGGAGCGATTCGTCCGGGCTGAGACCTTCTTCGCGCTCGCGCGCAAGACACGAAGCGACGATCCCTATCCGCATCTCGAGCGAGCCGACCTGCTCGTCGTCGCTCCGCTGACGGCGAACACGCTCGCCCGGCTCGCGCACGGCCTCGCGGATGACCTCCTGACCGAGGCAGCGCTCGCGCACGCGGGTCCCGTGCTTGTGGCGCCGGCGATGAACGTTCGTATGTGGGAGCACGCTGCGACGCAGGAGAATGCCGCTCTCCTGCGCAACCGAGGCGTGGAGATCATCGGGCCGGCAGAGGGCGAGCTTGGCGAGGGTGAGATCGGCACGGGGAGGATGATCGAGCCCGAGGAGATCGCCGCCAGGATCGCCGAGCTGCTCGGCGAGCCGCCGCCGCCGGGCTCGCTCGAGGGTCGAAGCGTCGTCATCTCGGCCGGAGGCACCCGCGAGCCGCTCGACATGGTTCGCTTCCTCGGGAACCGCTCGTCGGGTCGCATGGGCGTCGCACTCGCCGAGGAGGCGCGCTCGCGCGGCGCCGAGGTCACGCTTCTCGCCGCGAATATCGCGGTGTCGCCGCCCGCGGGAGTGAAAGTGGTCGAGACGCCGACCGCCGCGGATCTCGAGCGGGAAGCCCTGGCCCGCGCGGATGCTGACGTCATCGTCATGGCCGCGGCGATCGCCGACTACCGATCGTCCTCGGCGCTCGGCGACAAACGTCCGAAGGACGGCGCGTCATGGACAGTCGCGCTCCAGCCGACGCCGGACGTGCTCGCTGCTCTCGGCGCGGCGCGCTCGCCCGGTCAGATTCTCGTGGGATTCGCCGCTGACGGCGCGGCCGACGGGCTCGAGCGAGCGCGGGCGAAACGCCTGGCGAAGAACGCCGATCTCTTCGTCTTCAACGATGTCAGCCGGAGCGACATCGGCTTCGACGCTCTCGAGAACGAGGTCGTCGTCCTCTCCGAGGCCGGGGACAATCACGTGCGGAAAGCGCCTAAGCGCGAGGTCGCCGCGGCAGTGCTGGACGAGGTGGAGCGGCTACTCTCGAAACGATGAACGACCCGGCTCCGGTGCGCGAGGCGGTGTCGTCCGCTGTCGCGGCGGACGTGGTCCGGCGCGTCGTCGCGAACCTCGAGCTGGCGGTGCGCGCCCCACGCGAGACGCTCGAGCTGTGCGTTCTCGGTCTTCTGGCCGAAGGCCATCTGCTGATCGAGGACTTTCCCGGAGTCGGGAAGACCGTGCTGGCGAAGTCTCTCGCGCGCTCGCTCGACCTCGACTTCTCGCGGCTTCAGTTCACGCCGGATCTGCTCCCGACAGACGTCACCGGGGTGAACGTCTTCAATCAGAGGACGAATGAGTTCGAGTTCCGGCCGGGGCCGGTGTTCACGAACGTGTTGCTCGTGGACGAGATCAACCGCGCTTCGCCGAAGACGCAGTCGTCGCTCCTCGAGGCCATGCAGGAGTGTCAGGTGACGATCGACGGCGAGACGTATCCGCTCGAGCTTCCGTTCCTCGTTGTCGCGACGCAGAACCCGATCGAGTACGAGGGGACGTATCCGTTGCCCGAGGCTCAGCTCGACCGTTTCACGGCGATGCTCTCGCTCGGGTACCCGCCGCTCGCCGAAGAGGCGCGGATGCTCGCCGAGCAGACGACCGATCCTCCGCTCGACCATCTCCGGCCGGTCGTGCGCAGGACCGACGTTCGCATGGCGATCGAGGCGGCGCGCGTCGTATACGTCGAAGAAAGCGTCAACCGCTACGTGGTGGGGCTGCTGGCCCACACTCGAGCCAACTCCAAGCTGGCGCTGGGAGCGAGCCCGCGAGCCGGGATCGCTCTGCTTCGCATGGCGAAGGCACGGGCAGTCGCGGCCAGACGCGACTACGTCCTGCCGGAGGACGTCCAGGAGGTCGCTGTCGTCGTGCTCTCGCACCGCGTCATCGTCGCGCCCGAGGCACGGGCTGCAGGCATCCTCGGACGGGAAGCCGTGCGGGAGGCGCTCGCCGAGACCCGGGCGCCGGCATGAACGCGCGCCTGCGGCTTGCGTACGCGGGGGAAACCATGTTTCC